>CAYSAR010000107.1:6775-7680 GCA_964428985.1 uncultured Gemmatimonadaceae bacterium
AGCAGGAGGTCCTCGAGCTCGCGCGTCGCCTTGCCGAGTCCCCACCGGTAGACCACGCGCGACGCGCCGATCGACAGCGCGCCGGCCGCGAGCGCGACGACGCCGACCGACGCCGCGACCATCCCGCCGGCGAGCGCGAGCGCCTCCGCCGCGAAGATCCCGCCCATCGACGACGAAAACGCCGTCGCGCCGAACGAGAGGCCGGCGTACGTCCAGACGTTCGCCCGCATCGCTGGCCGCGCGTCGACATAGATCGAGACCTCGGTCGCGCCGCGGTCGTGCTCGAGCGGACGCAGCGTCACGCGCAGGTCGCGGCCGAGCCCGTAACGCGTGTAGCCCATCGGGTGGCTCCCGTTCGCGTCCATGTCCGGCTGGCGGAAGACCAGGATGCCACCATCGAGCGGGTGCGGCCCGATCTGCTCGCGCAGCGTGAGCTTGTACGGGATCCCTTGGAACGCGCGGCCCATCGCCTGGAGCGTCTCGCGCGCCGGTGCGCGAATGACGCGCGAGACCGAGACCGACCGCTGCATCGGGCCGAGCAGCGCCTTGCCCATGCGTGCGGTGATCGTCGGCTTGGCCGGTTCGAGTTCGGCCACCGAGTCGTCGGCGGGGAGCTCGGACAGCGCGAGTGCGACGAACCGTTGCGAGATGCCTGCTTCGACCGCGGCGGCCTCGACGTCCTTCGCGCGGTAACTCGCGGTCGGGATGATCCCAGTGCCCGCGCGCTGATCATCGGCGCCGGCGCCACCTGGCGCGCTCGGCCCGGCGGGAAGCCGCGTCGACGACGAGCGCGATTGCCGTTCGAGCCGCGCCGCCGCCTCCGCTTGGAGCTGCGCGGCGCGGCGCCAGACGGCCGCCGCCTGCGCCTCCGAGAGCACCGCGTGCTGGCCCCCACTCACCGCCGG
>CAYSAR010000108.1:0-7628 GCA_964428985.1 uncultured Gemmatimonadaceae bacterium
GCGAGGTCATGCGTCGCCATGAGCACCGCCGTGCCCGACGCGTTGATCTCCTTGAGGAGCTGGAAGATGCCGCGTGTCGCGCGCTCGTCGAGGTTGCCGGTCGGCTCGTCGGCGAGGAGGACGAGCGGGTCGTTCACGAGCGCGCGCGCAATCGCGACGCGCTGCTGCTCGCCGCCGGAGAGCTCGTGCGGGAGCGCGGTCGCCTTCGTCGCGAGGCCGACCTGCGTGAGCACGCGCGCGACCTTCGGGCCGACCTGCGACGTCGGCGTGCCCGTCACCTCGAGCGCGAACGCGACGTTCTGCTCGGCGGTCCGGTCCTCGAGGAGCCGGAAGTCCTGGAAGACGACGCCGAGCCGGCGGCGCAGCCGCGGGATGTCGGCGCGCGTCATCGTGACCGAGCTCTTGCCGTCGACGCGCACTTCGCCGGACGAAGGGCGCTCGAGGACGTAGATCAGCTTGAGGATGGTGCTCTTGCCGGCGCCGCTCGGGCCCGTCAGGAACGCGAACTCCCCGCGATTCAGGTGGAACGAGACGTCCTCGAGGGCGGGACCGCCGCGCGCATAGCTCTTCGAGACGTGGCTGAATCGGATCATCGGGGACGGTCGGTCACTTCACCGCCTGCTCGAGGTCGGCGACCAGGTCGTCGGGATCCTCGAGGCCGATGCTGAACCGGAGGAAGCCGTCGGGGATCCCGATCCGCGCGCGCTCGGCGGACGTCATCTTCGCATGGGAGGTGTAGCGCGGCTCGCTCACGAGTGTGTCCACGCCACCGAGGCTCGGTGCATGGGTGACGAGCCGGAGGCGGCGCAGGAAACGCTCGGCGGCGCGCCCGCCGCCAGCGAGCTCGAGCGCGAGCATGCCGCCGAAGCCATCGAGCGTCTCGCTCGCGACGGCGTGGTCAGGATGTGACGCCAGCCCGGGATAGTGGACGCGCTTGAACTCCTTGCGCCCTTCGGCCCACTCGGCGATCAGCTGGGCCGTGGCGTTCGCCCGCTTCACGCGCACGTCGAGCGTCTTGAGCCCGCGCTCGAGCAGCCAGAGCGCGAAGGGATCCGGCGTCTGCCCCCAGAGCATCTCCTTCTGGAGCACTTCATCGATGTACGGCTGCGAGCCCGCGACGACGCCGGCGAGCACGTCGTGGTGGCCGTTGAGGTACTTGGTGGCCGAGTGGATGACGACGTCGGCGCCGTGCTCGAGCGGGCGGAAGTTCACGGGGCTCGCGAACGTCGAGTCGACGACGAGGGCGATGCCCTCGCCGCGCGTGAGGTACGAGACGGGGCGCAGGTCGATGACGCGGCAGCTCGGGTTGACCGGGCTCTCGACGAAGATCGCGCGCGTCTCCTTGCGGAGCTTCTTGCGCCAGCCGCGCGGCTCGTAGGGGTCGACGAGCGTGACGTGGATGCCCGCGCGTTCGAACTCCTCGGTGAGGAGGCGGTGGGTCCCGCCGTAGATGTACATCGACGCGAGGAGATGGTCGCCGGGGCGGAGCAGCGCGAGCAGCGCGCAGGCGGTGGCGCCCATCCCGCTCGAGAGCACGAGCGAGGCCTCGGCGCCGTCGAGCAACGCGAGCCGCTTCTGCAGGCGTTCGGCGTTCGGCGTGTTGCCGTAGCGGGTGTAGAGCAGGTCGTCGGCGGTGCCGAACGCCTGCACGTGGTTCACCGACTGGACGAGCGGCGGGACGACGGGATCGCCGGCCTGGTGCGGCTCGCGGCCGCCGTGGATGGCGATCGTGCCGATGCCCTGTGCCTTCCCGCGGCCCTTCGTTCCCTTCTTCTGCGACACGGCGACGACCTCAGGCGAGATTCGTGGTGAGCACGGGGCGGTGGTCGATGTCCATCTTCACGAGGCGCACGATCTCGGTGATCGCGAGCCCTCCGAGGTCGCGCACGACCACGCCGCCGCGCGGGAGCGTCTCGTCATAGACGACTGGGGCGAGCTCATGGCGACGGGGGCCGTAGACCCAGACGAGCTCGCCATCCTCGATGAGCCGCTTGCGCGCGTCCTCGGGAAGGATGCGCACGAGGGGGCCGCGCTCGGCGTCGCCACGGCGCGTCGCGATGAAGCCGACGACTTGGAGCGGCGCGAAGTGGCGGCTGACGAGCGCCATCAGGCCGCGGCCCCGAGGGGGCCGAAGGTGTCGGCGTCGCGGCGCAGCAGGCGCCGGCGCGCAAGGCCGTCGAGATAGGTGCGTGCCTCGTCGCACCCCAGGCCGGCGGCGCGCGCGAGCGGTTCGACTTCGCAAGCGCGGCCGAGCGCCATCGCCGCCTCCCAGAGCCGCCGCTCGCACTCGCTCACCGCGCCGACGAGCTGCGCCGCGCCGTCAGGGAACTGCACGACGAGCGCGAGCCCGTGCGTGAGCAGCACCGACTCGATCGCCTCGAGATGCAGGTCGTTGACGCCGTCGAGCACGACATAGCCGTCGCGGCCGGCGCGGTCGTTCGAGAGCGGCAACAGCAGCTTCGCGACGAACTCATCGGCGCAGGAGCGGTCGAGGAGCCCGATGCGCGAGAAGTCGAGGTACGCGACCGTGCCGTCGGCGAGACCGGCGAGCTGGCGCTCGATGAGCGTGCGCACCGCCGCGCCGGTGCGGCGCGTCACGAGGTCGGAGTAGGGGCCGTCGACCGACGCCTTGAGGGCACTGCGCACGTCGATGTGCGTCATGGCGCCTGCACTCGCTTGGGGATGATCACCTGCAGCTGCGCGCCGGGGAACGGCGGCAGGTTCTCCTTGCGCGGCACGTCGTCCTCCCACTCGGGGATCATCGCGATGCGCGCGGTGCCGCTGCGGACGGAGAGCTTCCCGTCGAAGCGATGCACGTACCCGCGGATTCCCTTGAGGCCCTGGCCGCGCCCCGGATCCTGGAGCCGGCTCACGCCGTTGATGACGCCGCTCTCGAGCGCCGTCGCGTCGTCCCAGCGGTCGGCGAGCGCGCGGGCGCGGCTCGTCTCGAGCGAGCGGCGGAAGCCGACGCCGGCGTCGCAGACCGCGATCTGCACGACATCGCGCCCGACGCGCCGCTTGCTCCAGTTGTAGCGCTGCACCATGACCCACCCGCCGCGCCCCGCGTGCTCGACGATGTTCTGGCACGCCTCGGAGAGCGTCACGGTGAAGCTCATCGTCGCGCGCGGCTCGAGGTTGAGCTTCGTCGTCAGGATGTGCGTCGCGCGGTCCTTCACGCGGTCGACGATCGCGTGCACGTCCTCGCTGCGCGCGATCGGCGTCACCTCGAGCAGCACGTCGGAGTCCTGCTGCGCGCGCGAGCGCGGGACGGTGCCGCGCATCGTGTACAGCTCGTCGGCGTAGCGATAGAAGTTCGCGCGCGCCCAGTAGGAGATCGTCTCCTCGGCCTCGGGGGGCGCGAAGTCGGGCTTCTCGAGTCGCGACTGCGCGAGGCAGAGCAGGGCGGTGAGCCCGTAGGGCGTCGCGAACCGGGTGTGCCGCGCGTCGACGAGCAGCTTCGCGTCCGCCGGGATGTCCGCGAGCTGCTCGAGCACCTGCTCGAAGCTCTGCTCGTCGAGTGACGCGGGGACGGTGATGACGGCGGTCACGGCGCGTGCAGTTCTCCCCGGAGGTGATGGGCGAGGCCGGTGGCGCCCCGATGCTCGACGTTGCGCGCCGCCGCGTCACAGGCGGCCCGCAAGGCCGCACTCATTATATCACCCGCGAGCAACCGGGAGAAATAGGTGGCTCCCCACACGTCGCCGCACCCGGTCGGGTCGCCGCCGTTCGTCACGCGCGCCGCGCTCGCCGGCACCAGTTCGGTGCGCAGCGGCGCGGCGACGCGCGCCCCGTGCGCGAGGTCGGCGAGGCGCGTGAAGCCCGCCTCGGCGAAGTAGACGACGCCGCGCTTGCCGAGCGTCACGGTGAGGCAGCGGACGCCGGCGTGCATCGCCGTCGCGGCGAGCGCGAGTCCGTCGGGCGCGAGCATCGCGAGCTCGTCCTCGTTCACCTGGAGCAGGTCGACGCAGGCGCACCAGGCGGCGGCGTCGGGGAGCGGGCGGAGCGTGCGCAGGCCGCCCGGCTCGAGCGCGAGCACGAGCGAGTGCAGGTCGAGGTAGATCGGCCCGCGGAAATGCTGCCGCACGAGCTGGAGCGTCGCGAGGTCGAGCTCGAACCCGCTGATCAAGTTCACGTAGAGCGCGTCGAGGTCGCGCAGCAAGGGCTGGAGGCCGGCCCAACTCCATCCGGGCACCCCGCCACTCAGCACCTCGCTGCGTCGCTCGTCCGAGTGATAGGTCAGCTCCACGCGATTATTGCGCTGCGGCACCTCGATCGGATGCGCGTCGCTCGCGAGGCGTCGCAGCGTGCGCAGGAAGCGCCGCGCCTCGGGCGCGAGGTCGCTGCCGACCTTGATGAGCGGCACGAGCTCCCACTCGTCGGAGAGGGCGGCGTCGCACGCGCCGAGCGAGTAGGTGATGCCGCCCCATTCCTCGATCGTGCCCTGACGCGCGTCGCGGCCATGGATGATGTCCCACACCATCGTGCCGATGACGCCGAGGCGGCGCTTCACGCCAGGCCGTGTCGCTGCGCGAAGGTCGCGACGGCGCCGACGACGCCCGCCGTCCCCTGGAGCTCGCCGGGCACGATGCGGCAGGCATCGACCGCCGGCTTGAACGCGCGACGCCGCACCTCGGCGCGCAGCGGCTCGAAGAGGCCCTCGCCGGCCTGCACGACGCCCCCCGCGAGCACGACGACCTCGGGATTGAAGATGTTCAGCACGTTCGCGATGCCGGCGCCGAGGAAGCGCGCCGTGTCGCGCACGACCTGGATCGCGAGCTCGTCGCCCTGCTTCGCCGCATCGTAGACGAGCGCGGCATCGAGCCGCGAGAGGTCGCCGCCGACCATCTGCGGCATGATGCTCGGCTCCCCGCCGGCGAGCGACTCGCGCGCGCGGTCGGCGATCGCCGGACCCGAGGCGTACGCCTCGAGGCAGCCGTAGTTGCCGCAGCCGCAGCGCCGGCCGTTCGTGTCGATCGTCGTGTGCCCGAGCTCGGCCGCGACGTCGCTCGCGCCATGGTAGAGCTTGCCGTCGAGGATGAGCCCGCCGCCGATGCCGGTGCCGAGCGTGAAGCCGACGACATGCCGCGCCCCGCGCGCCGCGCCGCGCCACCACTCGCCGAGCGTCGCGCAGTTCGCGTCGTTGTCGAGCGTCGCGGGGAGCCTCACCGCCTCCTGCACGCGGTCGCGCAACGGGAAGTCGCGCCACCCGAGGTTCGGCGTGAAGATGACGACGCCGGCCTCGCGGTCGAGCGGCCCCGGGGATCCGATGCCGACGCCGGCGAAGTCGGCGCGCGAGAGGCCAGCCGCCTTCCCGCTCTCGGCGATGACCTGTTCGATGAGGTCGGCGATGCGCTTGACGACCCCGTCGGCGCCGAGGTCGGCGCGCGTCGGGATCGTCCGCATCGCGTACGTGCGCGAGCCGTCGGACGACATCGCGCCGACGACGGTGTTCGTGCCGCCGAGGTCGACGCCGATGATGCCGCTCGTCTTCGCCACGCGCTGGTCTCCGTCGGCTGTCATGAGGGGGGTGCGCCAGCTAACTTCCTCGTCCGCCTTCGAATGTAACAGCCCGCGAGGACCGCACGGCACGCATGCGCCTCTCCGTCGTCGTCACGACGTACAACCAGCCCAAGTGGCTCGAGAAGGTGCTCTGGGGGTTCGAGGCCCAGGACCACCGTGACTTCGAGTTGCTCGTCGCCGACGACGGGTCGGACGATCCCACGCGCGAGTTGATCGACCGCATCGGCGCCGAGGTGCATTACCCGATCAAGCACGTCTGGCATCCGCACGAAGGATTCCGGAAGTGCACGATCCTGAACGCGGCGATCGCCGTGGCGGAGAGCGAGTACCTCTTCTTCACCGATGGCGATTGCATCCCGCGGCGCGACGTGCTCGCGGTGCATGCGCGACTCGCGCGTCGGGGACGCTTCCTGAGCGGTGGTTATCTGAAGCTGCCGATGGCGACGAGCGAGGCGATCACGAAGGATGACATCCTCGCCGGCCGGGCGACCGACCTCTCGTGGCTGCGCGCGCACGGCACGCGCATCGACCGCCGCGCGGTGCGCCTCGCGTGGGGGCCGACGATGGCGGCGATCCTCGATCGGCTCACGCCGACCGGCGCGACGTTCAACGGACACAACGCGTCGGTCTGGCGCGAGGACCTCGTGCGCGTGAACGGCTTTGACGAACGCCTCGAGTACGGCGGGCTCGACCGTGAGCTCGGCGAGCGGCTCGAGAACGCCGGCGTACGCGGCACGCAAATCCGGCATCGCGCGCTCGTCGTGCACCTCGACCATCCGCGCGGCTATCGGCGGGAGGAGGCGCTCAAGCGGAACCGTGCGATCCGCGACGAGGTCGCGGCGAAGAAGCTCACGCGCGCACCGCAGGGGTTGGACCGGCATCTCGCGGGCGCCCATTGAGCGACGCCCCGATGGTGCGTTCGACGGCGCTCGTCTTCCGCAAGCGCATCCTGCCGTGGTCGGAGACGTTCATCGCGTCACAGGCCGGCGCGATGCAGCGCTACGCGCCGGTGCTCGTCGGCTACTCGCGTGATCCAGGCGGCGCCGCGTACCTCGTCGGGCGCCCACAGCTCTTGCTGAAGGACCACTCGTACTTTCCCGCGCTCGAGAAGTTGCTGCTCAAGTCAGCGGGTCGCGCGCCGAGCCGCTGGTTGCGCGCGATCGCCGAGACCAAGCCGGTCGTCCTGCACGCGCACTTCGGCTCGAGCGCGCTGCCGGCGAAGCACATCGCGCGTGCGCTCGGCATCCCGCTCATCGTGACGTATCACGGGATGGACATCACGGTCGCCGCGAAGACGGAAGCCGAGGCCGAGCGGCGCCGGCGCGCGTTCGCCGCCGCCGACAAGGTGATCGCTGTCAGCGAGTTCATCGCCGACGCGCTGCGCGCGGCGGGATGCCCCCGCGAGAAGATCCTCGTGCATTTCATCGGCGTGGACACGCAGCGGTTCTCGCCGGGTGATGCGCCGCGGAACGAACATGAGGTGCTCTTCGTCGGTCGACTCGTCGCGAAGAAGGGCGTGACGCACCTGATCCGCGCGATGGGCGAGGTCCGGCGTCGTCACCCGACCGCGACGCTGACGATCGCTGGCGACGGCCCGCTCCGCGAGGCGCTCGAGGAGGAGGCGAAGGTCGCCGGCGTACCGACCCGCTTCCTCGGCGTACAGACACCCGAGCAAGTGATCGGCCTCATGCGCCGCGCCGCCGTGCTCTGCGGACCGAGCATCGCCGATGCACGCGGCAACGCCGAGGGATTGCCGATCACGTTCCTCGAGGCGCAGGCGTGCGGGCTCCCCGTCATCGCGTCGACGAGCGGGGGGACGGGCGAGGGGATCGTGAACGGGGTGACGGGGCTGCTGTTCATGCCGGGGGATGAAGGGGCACTCGCGCAGCATCTTGTCACGCTGCTCACGACCGTGGAGGGGCGCGAGCGGATGGGCCGGGCGGCGCGACGACACGTACTCGATAACTTCGACTTGGGGCGGCAGACCGCGCGGTTGGAGGGGGTCTACGACTCCGTACGGTCGGTGCGGGACGCGGGGGGTGGACTCGAGATTCGATGACTGATTCGAGAGGCGAGAGTCGAGGAACAACGCTACTCCTCGTCTCTCG
>CAYSAR010000109.1:0-7549 GCA_964428985.1 uncultured Gemmatimonadaceae bacterium
GGCTCGCAGGGCGCGTTGCCGCAATGCTGGCACATCATCGGGATGAACCGCGTCTCGAACGTCGCGTGGTTCGGGTCGAACACGACGTCCTTCGGCTCGCGATCGAGCTCCCAGTACCGCTCAAGGCGGATCCACGCCATCTCGCGGCTCCGCGTGATGTTCGCGCCGAAGCCCGTGCGGTCGGGCAGCACCTGCGGTCCCTGCCACGACGCGCCGACCGTCGGGATGTTGTTCTCGGCGTAGCACGCGGTCACGCACGCCGAGCAGCCGGTGCAGCGCGCGAGGTCGATCGTCATCGCCCAGCGTCGCTTCGCCGCCCCCGACCAATGCTCGGGGTCGTACATCCCCTTGTCCTTCGAATCGGGATCGCCGAACTCGCCCTGCGCGTCGTTCGCCGTCGGCGAACGGAGCCCCGGGAGGAAGTCGGTGCTCGCCTGCCCCTCAAACAGGTGATGCGCGCGCTCGTTCGTGCCGGCGAGGAGCGAGGCGACCGTCGTCGCCTGCGCGATGCCGCGGCCATGCTGGCGGCCGCTGCCCTCGATCGTCACCAGCCGCGCGTCGCCGCCGGCCTTCGCGACCGAGGCCTTCGTCGCGCCGTACGCCACGGCGCCGGACCGCTGGTCCTCGACCACCGCGAGCAGGCGATACGCGTTCTCGCCGGCGACGGCATAGCGCCCCGCGGCCTCGGAGTGCCCGCGGCCGAGCGCGACCGCGATCGTGTCCGGTCGCAGGCCGATGTAGATGAACGCCGGTGCCGTCAGCTCGCCCGCCGACGTCCGCACCGTGACGAGGTCGCCGCTCTCGACGCCGAGCGCCTTCGCGGTCTCGGCGTGCATCTCGACGACCGTCTGCCAACAGATCTTCGTGACCGGGTCGGGGAGCTCCTGGAGCCACGGCTTGTTCGCGCCGCGACCGTCCCCGAGCGTCGGCGAGACATACGTGATGAGGTCGTACTCGCCCTGCTGCGCCTGCACCGGCGCCGGCCGTGCGTCGAATCGCGGGCCCGCGCCGCGCGACGCGGCGCTGCCGTTCATGAGCGCCGTCGGCAGCGCTGCCTTGAGCGCCATGTCACCGCCGATGCGGCTCGCGAGATAGCTGCGGTAGTCCGCCCAGCGGAAGCGCGACGCCATCTGCTGGTCACCGCGCGCGAGCGCGAGCAGGACGTCGGCGGTCGCGCGCGAGTCGAACACCGGGTCCATCGTCGGCTGCTGGAGGGAGAGGCGGCCGCGCACGGGCTCGGCATCGCCCCAGCTCTCGAGCGCATGATGGTCCGGCAACACCAGGTCGCAGAGCGCGGTCGTCTCGTCGGGCACGCTCGAGAACGACACCTTGAACGGCACGCGCGCCATCGCCTCGGCGAAGCCGATGCCCGGCGCCGAGGTGAAGACGGGGTTCGCGCCGCGCACGAGCAGCATCGGCACCGCACCGGCGTTCATGCGCCCGACGAGCGCGCGGATCTCGGCCTGGCCGGCGACGCCCTCGAACGCGAGGTAGCCCTCGGTCGGCTTGATCGTGCGGCCGACGTTGCCGCGCTGCCGGTTGAGCTCGGCGACCGCCGCCGCGAGTTCGCCGGCGTCGGCGCCATGGCCACCGGCGAGGATCGCGCTCGCCGATGCCGTGTTCACCTCGCGGCGCAGCGACTCGATGACCGACGCCTCGACGCCCGCCGCCTGCGCCGCCGCCTCGACCGAGCCGCGGCCGAGGAGCGCGTTGACGATCGCGAGTTCCGAGCCGGCGCGCGCGGGGATCCACGTGTCGGCGTTGAGGCCGGTCAGCGAGCGACGCGGCCCGACATAGATGAAGCGCGGTGCCCCTTCGACCTTCGCGCGCGCATCGGCGAACGAGAGCTGCTGCGGGACCGAGAGGCCCCACGTGTCGAGGAAGTCGGCGCTGAACGAGACGATGAGCGACGCCGCGCTGAAGTCGATGCGCGGCCACGAGGCGCCGTACGCCTCACGGTTCGCGCGCGCGACCGCCACCGGCGCCTCGGCGTCGTACGAGAGGTGCGGCGCGATGCCGTAGCCCGCGAGCACGCTGTCGAGGAAGGCCGGGAACGAGCCCTGCTCGTGCTGGTTGATGAACGCGACCTGCGCGCCGTTGCCGCGGCTGCGCACCTCGCCGAGCCGCTGGGCGAGGATGCCCATCGCGTCGTCCCATGTCGTCGGGACGAGGCGGTCGCCCTCGCGCTTCATCGGGCCGCGGAAGCGATCCGGGTTGTACAGCGCCTGGAGGCTCGACTGCCCGCGCGCGCAGAGCGCGCCCTGGTTCACCGGGTGCTCGGGGTTGCCCTCGGCCTTGATCGCGCGCCCGTCGCGCACCTCGACGATGAGCCCGCAGCCCGCCGCGCACTCGCGGCAGGTCGTCGCGTAGTGGTTGGAGACGCCCGGGACCGTGTTGTCCGGCGAGACGAGATAGGGAATCAGCTTCTCGACCTCGCCCGATGAGCAGCCGATGGCGGCGCTCGCCGCGCTCGTCACGCCGAGGACCTTGAGGAAGTCGCGGCGCTTGACCGCGTCCTTCGCCCCGGCGGCGTCCTTCGCTTCAGTCGTCATCGCGATCTCAGTAGTGGCAGGTGGCGCAGTCGTACTGCGCGCGCTTGCGCGGCAGCGCGAGCGTCGCCGAATCGGGCTCGATCCCGGCGGCGCGCATGCCCTCGGCCGGCGAGTAGCCGTTCACGTGGCAGCTCACGCACCAACCCATGTTAAGCGACTGCGCCTGGAAGACCTGCGGCATGTTGTTCACCTGGCCGTGGCAGGTCTGGCAGGTGACGCCGGCGTTCACATGGCGCATGTGCGGGAAGTGCACGTACTCCGGCACCTTGTGGACGCGGACCCAGGGCACCGGCTCCTTCTTGTTCCAGTACTCGGTGAGCTTCTGGATCTCCGGCCGATCGGCACCGACGAGCGTGTGGCAGCCCATGCAGGTCGCGACGGCGGGGAGGCCCGGGTCGGGCGACGTGGACGCGGCGTTGTGGCAGAAGGCGCAGTTCATCTGCAGCGTGTTCACGTGCACCGGGTGCGGGAACTTGATCGGCTGCTCCGGCGAGCGACCGATGCCGCCACCGATGTACTGCGTGTAGCCCGAGGCGCCCGAGTAGGCCCACGGTCCTGGCTCGGCCTTGCCGAACGCCTCGCGGTTCGCCTTCTCGGTCGCGGTCTCCTGCGCGGCGGCGGGCTGTGCCGCCTGTGGGGCAGCGGATTGCGACCCGGCGTAGGCGGACATCATGGTCGCGGCGAGCGCGATGGCGACCATGGCCGGGACGATGACCCACTTCCTGCGACCGATCATGTCGTAAGACTCGGCGTTATTGAGGGATACCCGAACGACCTACTCGGCTTGTGAACGAATTCACAAGCGCCAAACGACACGGTAAAATGCCCGGCACCCCCCGGTATCGCAAGCGGCGCGTTCTCGCGATCGGAGCGCCTTGAGTTCGCGGTCGGTTGCGGTGTCATCGCTCGACTCCTCGCTTGATCCGGTCGATCGTGCGCAGCACCTCGATCCCCATCGCGCGCACGAGCGTCAGCTCGCGCGAGTCGGGACCCGCGCGGTTGAGCAGCGAACGGACGGACCGCATGATGTGTTCCGGGTTGCGCGTGCGATAGAACGCGATCGCGGCGAGGGCGCGGTCGATGTCGGCGAGCGCACGCTCCCACTCGTCGTGCCTTGGCAGCGGCGCGGCATGCTTGTGCCGCTCGATGCGCCGCGTCGCGTCGCCGGCCTCGAGATGGAGTTCGTAGCAGGCGACGAGCACGGCCTGCGCGACGTTCAATGACGAGTGCTCGGTCGTCGGGATCGTGACGAGCACGTGCGCGCGATCGAGCGCCTCGTTCGGCAGACCGTGGTCCTCCTGCCCGAAGAGCAGCGCGACACGGCCCGAGGCGGCGCGCTCGAGCATCACCGGCGCGAGCGCGCGCGGTTCCATGAGCGGCCAGCGATGCGCGCGACGCTTCCCGCCGAACGCCGCGACGTACACGCAGTCGGCGAGCGCGTCCTCGAGCGCCTCGAAGTGCTTGATGCGCGCGACGACGTCGCGCGTGCCGTGCGCGACGCCCTCGATCCGCCAGGGATCGTAGGCGACCGGCTGCACGAGCCGAAGGTCGCCGATGCCCATGTTCTTCATCACCCGCACCGTTGCCGCGATGTTGACCGGATCCTGCGGACGGTTGATGACGATCGTCACCTGGTCGAGCACTGACATGGCGGGAAGATAGCTATCTTCCCGCGATGGACTTCCTCCTCGACCTGTTCCACCAGCTGCGCGACCTCGATGCGCTCGTCGCGACGGCGGGCTACTTCGGCATCACCGCGATCATCTTCATCGAGACGGGATTGCTCTTCCCGTTCCTGCCGGGCGACTCGCTGCTCGTGACCGCGGGCCTCGTCGCCGCGGCGAAGGACCCGATGGTGAACCTCAACGTCTGGGTCCTCGGCGTGCTCTGCAGTGTCGCGGCGATCGTCGGCGACCAGATCGCGTACCTGATCGGGCGGCGGTCGGGGGACGCGCTCTTCAGCCGGCCCGACTCGCGCTGGTTCAAGAAGGAACACTTGCGGGCGGCGCACGAGTTCTACGAGCGGCACGGCGGCAAGACGATCATCCTCGCGCGCTTCATGCCCTTCGCGCGCACCTTCGCCCCCGTCGTCGCCGGTGCCGCGCGGATGCACTACCCGACGTTCGTGTTCTACAACGTGATCGGCGGGCTCGCGTGGATCTGGTCGATGCTGCTTGTGGGGTACTACGTCGTGAAGATGGTGCCGGGGCTCGAGGAGAACGTGGAGAAGCTGATCATCGGGATCATCTTGGCGAGCATCGCGCCCGGCATCTATGGGTGGTGGCGCGGTAGAAGGAAGCCGAACCAGGATGCACAACCCGTCGAGCGAGGTTAGTTCCCCGCGACTCGAATCGCCGTTTCCGCAGTCCCCGTACATCCCGCATCCCGCATCCCGCATCGCCGTCCGTCTATATTCGAAGGACACAGCTTCCCAGGAGATGATCGCGATGGCCCACTCGCTCCCCGCCCTCCCCTACGCCTTCGACGCGCTCGAGCCGCACATCGACGCGCAGACGATGCAGATTCATCACGGCAAGCATCATCAGGCCTACGTCAACAACCTGAACGCGGCGATCGAGAAGGCGCCCGAGCTCGCGAACTGGTCGCTCGACCAGCTCTGCCGAGACATCAGCAAGGTGCCCGAGGCGGTGCGCACCGCCGTGCGCAACAACGGCGGCGGCCACTGGAACCACTCGATGTTCTGGCAGGTGCTCGTGCCGAAGTCCGGCGGGGAGCCGACCGGCAAGGTGGCCGACGCGATCACGAAGGCGTTTGGCGACTTCGCGAAGTTCAAGGAACAGTTCGCCGCCGCCGCCGCGGGCCGCTTCGGCTCAGGCTGGGCGTGGCTGGTGACCGACAAGGCCGGCGCGCTCTCGATCATGTCGACGCCGAACCAGGACAATCCCCTCATGGAAGGGAAGCACGCGATCCTCGGCCTCGATGTCTGGGAGCACGCGTACTACCTGAAGTACCAGAACAAGCGGCCGGATTACGTGGCCGCGTTCTGGAATGTCGTGCATTGGGGGGAAGTCGCGAAGCGGTACGACGCCCGGTAGCTGCGGGACGAGGGATGCGGGGAACGGCGACTCGAGATTCGATGACTGAGTCGAGAGTCGAGATGCGACGAATGACAACGGCGATGCGGTAGCTACCCGCATCGCCGTTGTTGTTCCTCGACTCTCGACTCTCGTCTCACTCATCGAATCTCGCGTCGCGTTTCCCCCGTACCCCGCATCGGTGTCCGGCGCCGGCTCCCCACCACGAGATCATCGATCCCCGCCTGATCCGCCGCCCCCTCGGCGTCGGCGGCGCGGCGCTTCGCGATCAGGCCGAGGACCGGCGGCGTCATGAAGGTCGTCGCGAAGACCATCAGCATGAGCCCGCTGAACTGTGGGCCGCTCAGCGCGCCCGAGACGAGACCCATCTGCGCGAAGATGAGGCCGACCTCGCCGCGCGGGATCATCGCGACGCCGACAAGGTTCTTGTCGCCCTTGAACCACCACGGCGCGTGGCCGGCGACGAACTTCCCGGCGATGCCGACGGCGAGCAGCAGCCCGCCGATCAGCTGCGCATCGCGCGTGAAGACCGTGCCGAGGTCGACCGACGCGCCGACCGACGCGAAGAAGATCGGCACGAAGAAGTAGCCGAGTTGCGTCGCGCTGCGCTCGATCTCCTTGCGCTGTGGCGTCGGGTGCAGGATCAAGCCCGCCGCGAACGCGCCGATGATCATCGCCGAGCCGCTGCGCACCGCGACGAGCGCGAGCAGCAGCGCGAAGCCGAGCGCGATGATGCCGAGCGCGCCGGTCATCTGTACGCGCGCGACGAGGCGGATGAGCGGCGGCACCGCGAGCGAGCCGATCGCGATCGCGACGACGACGAACCCGATCGCGATCGCCGCCGTCTGGGTGATGCCGCCGACGGTGAGCGCCGCGCCGGCGAGCATCGACGAGACGACCGAGAGGATCACGAGGCCGACGACGTCGTCGAGCACGGCGGCGCCGATCACGACCTGGCCTTCGCTCGTGTTGAGCTGGCCGAGGTCGGAGAGCACGCGCGCCGAGATGCCGATCGAGGTCGCGGTGAGGGCGGCACCGACGACGAGCGAGGGCAGCAGGTCCATGCCCATGGCTCGCGCGACGGCGAGGCCGCCGAAGAACGGCAGCACGACGCCGACGCTGCCCACGAGCAGTGCCGCCGGCCCGACCTTGGCCAGCGCGCGCAGGTCGGTGTGCAGCCCAATCTGGAAGAGCAGGATGAGCACGCCCAGCTCGGCGAGCGAGTGCAGCACCGGGTCGGCCGGATCGAACAGCCCGAGCACGCTCGCGCCGAGCAGCACGCCGGCGATCAGCTCGCCGAGCACCGCCGGCTGTCCGATGCGTTGCGCCAGTTCCCCGAACAGCTTCGTCGCCGCGATCGTCGCGACGAGGGCGAGGAGGACGTGCTGGAAAGCCGATTCGCCGGGGGCGGCGAGGAGGAGAGGAATATCGAAAGGCACGACCTACCTAGTACGAGCGAGCGAACAGGTGTGTTGAGCGAAGAGGGGCGATGCTGGAGAAGAAAGGAGCGAGGAAGCCCAGCGACGCGAGTCGCGGGGAATGATGCAGAGTGCCTGGTGCGAAGCCCCGCATCCTACCTCGCGTCGTGCACCCCGCGTCATTCCCCGCGACTCGTGTCGCCGTGCGGCTTCCCTTCTCTCTCTTCCAGCATCGGCGACGTTATCGAGCCGCCTCGCCCTCGAGGTACGTGTACCCCTCGAGTCCCGCCACGTACTCCGCGATGAACATGTTCGCCTCCTCCCGCGTGATTCCCTTCGCCGCCTGCACCTTGCGACGGAACGTCGCGAGGAGGTCGGGGGCGCGGAACTGCACGTAGTTCAGCACTTCCGTGACGGTGTCACCGTGCACGAGGTCGGTGATCTCGTAGCCGTGGTCGGCGAGCCGTACGTGCACCGCGTTCGTGTCGCCGAAGAGGTTGTGCAGATCGCCGAGGATCTCCTG
>CAYSAR010000110.1:0-7535 GCA_964428985.1 uncultured Gemmatimonadaceae bacterium
GACGCTCGTCGTCTTCATCACCGTCGACCAGCTCGCGAGCGACTACCTCCTTCGCTACGGAGGGAACCTCTCGGCGGGACTCGCGCGCCTGCGGGACGAAGGGGCGACCTGGATCCGTGGCGTGCATGACCACGCGATCACCGAGACCGCCCCAGGCCATGCGACGACGATGTCGGGCCGGTTTCCGGTGCACACCGGCATCACGAGCAATTCGCAGGGCGTGAACACGCCGGATGCGCCACTCGTCGAAGGGGTCGGCGAGGGGGCGTCGCCCTTCCGGTTCCGCGGGACGACGCTCTACGACTGGATGGCGGCGGCGGACCCGGCGACGCGCGCGCTCTCGGTCTCGCGCAAGGACCGCGGGGCGATCCTGCCGATCGGTCGCGCGAAGGTCGACGTCTATTGGTGGTCGCGCTCCGGCGTGCTCACGACGAGCCGCTACTATCGGGACACGCTGCCGGCGTGGGTTCGTGGGTTCAACGCGCGCCGCATCGCGCAGTCATACGCCGGCAAGGCTTGGACGCCGCTGCTGCCGCATGACCGTTACGCCGAGCCGGACAGCATCGCACGGGAGTCCGGAGGTCGGGACTATGTGTTCCCACACGTCCTGCCGTCGTCGCCAACCGATGCCGCCGCGGCGTTTTCCGAGTATCCGTGGATGGACTCCCTCACGCTCGCCTTCGCGCTCGAGGGCGTGAGACGACTCGAGCTCGGCGCGTCACGCGACCGGACGGACCTGCTCGCCATCTCGCTCTCGACGACCGACGCGGTGGGCCACCGCTACGGGCCGGACTCGAAAGAGATCCACGACCAACTGCTGCAGCTCGACCGGTACCTCGGCGCGTTCCTCGATTCGCTGTTCGCGCTGCGCGAGGCGCGAGGCGTCGTGATCGCGTTGACGGCGGATCACGGGATCGCGCCGTACCCGGACCATCGCTCGCCGTACTACCCGAACCACGGTGCGCAGCGCGTCGACCAGGCGCCCGCGTGGCGGCTCGTGCGCGACCGGTTGCACGCGGCCGGCATCGATACGATGGCGGTCGGCTACGACGACGGCTTCCGCGTGCTCGACGCGGCGGCGTTCCGGCGTGCGAACGCCGAGCCCGATTCGTTCGCCGCGGTGTG
Organism: uncultured Gemmatimonadaceae bacterium; assembly: GCA_964428985.1. Lineage (GTDB taxonomy): Bacteria > Gemmatimonadota > Gemmatimonadetes > Gemmatimonadales > Gemmatimonadaceae > Pseudogemmatithrix. The sequence continues at coordinate 1,126 of CAYSAR010000110.1, forward strand.
GGTGCGCGCGATGCGCCAGATCAACGGCGTGGGGCGCGCCGCGCTGCTCAGCGAGCTCGCCCGCGCCGACACGACGCGTGATGTCGTCGCTCGGCGGTGGCTGCACATGATGCCGCTCGACGGCGACGTGCGCGCCGTCTCGACGCATACGCCGTATTCGTACTGGGCGGACGTCGACTACGCGACGCACGGCCAGGCGCACGACTACGACGCGCGCGTGCCGATCATCTTCTGGGGAGCCGGGATCGTGCCGGGGAAGCGGGGCAGCGAGGCACGCGTCGTCGACATGGCACCGACGCTCGCGGCTTGGCTCGGGGTGCGGCCGCTCGAACGCCTCGACGGCCGCGTGTTGCCGATCGCGGATCGGGAGCGCTGACGCATGTCGCTCTCAGGCGCGTTCGATGCGGTGGCGTTCGGGCCGGCGAAGACGCTCGACCTGCACGGCTTCCGCGACGCCGACGCCGCGACGAGGCACGCCGAGCAATGGCTCCGCGAACGCCAGGTCGCGAGGGCCGGGACGGTGCTCGTGATCACGGGGCGGGGGGCGCGAAGCAGCGATGGCATCCCGGTCGTGCGGCCGGCGGTGGAGAAGCTGCTCGGCCGCCTGCGACGGAAAGGCGTCGTGTCGCACTCGCAGCCGCATGGCGATGGCGCGTTCACCGTCGCGCTCGCGCCGGTGACGGCGTTGTTCAGTGCGCCGCGACGCGCGCGTTCGCGCTCCCCGATGCGGACGCGCGCGACGGTCCCCGCCGGCGCGATCGCTGGACTCAGTGAAGCGACGCGGGAGGCGCTCCGGCAGCTCGCGCTGCGGACGCTCGAGTCGCTCGGCGTCCACGCGACCGACGAGCTCATCGACGACGAGACGCAACGGCAGCTCTCGCTGCTCGTGCCGGCACTCCCGCCGGGCGAGGACCCCGACCACGCGCTGCGGCGCGTGGCGCGCGAGGCGATCGAACAGATGGAGGAGCGATGACGAAGGCGCCGCCGACGTTGGAACGCCGACCGCTCGGGCGCACCGGAAGCGCGACGACGATCCTCGGGCTCAGTACGCGCTGCCTCGCCGACGCGGGGCAGCAAGCGGCGATCCGGCTCGTCCGCGAGGCGATCGACCACGGCGTGAACGTGATCGAGGTCGCGCCCGAGTATGGCGAGGGACGCACGGAACGCTGGCTCGGCCTCGCCCTGCGCGATGGGTATCGCGAGCGCGTGCAACTGCTCTGGCAATGCTGCGCGCACAAGCGCGACTACAAGACGGCGATGCTCCAGCTCGAGGCGACGCTCGCGACGCTCCGCACCGACCGCATCGACGGCTGGTCGTTCCATGAGATGATCTACGACAACGACCCCGACTGGATGTACGACCACGGAGGGCTCGACGCGGCGCAGGAGGCGCGTGAGCAGGGGAAGGCCCGCTGGATCGCGTTCCACTGCGAGAAGTCGCCGCACATCGCGCTCAAGCTGCTCCATCGCGGCTTCGCATGGGATGCGGTCTTGATGCCGCTCAACCCGTTTGACGGATCGTTCCGGTCGTTCGAGAAGCAGGTGCTGCCCGAGGTGATCCGCCGGGGCGGCGCGGTCGTCGGCACGCAACCGCTCGCGGGCGGGAGCATCCCCGCGTGCAAGGTCGTGAAGTTCGATGACGCGTTGCGCTATGGTTGGTCGTTGCCGGTCAGCACGGTCCTCCTCGATTGCGCGCCGGCGGAGTTCCGCAAGGCCCTTCGGCTCGCGGCGAACGCGAAGGCGTTCCACGCCGGCGAGATGGACGCGGTGCGGCAGAAGGCGCGGGCGATGGCGGGCGATGGACGATTCGAGCGATACAAGACGACGCAGGAACTCGACGGCGCGGAAGGGAAGGCCGCGCACGGCTACTGATGAACCTTCGATCCTACGGCATGCGAACGACGATTCTGCGGGCAGTGGCGATCATCGCCGCGCTGCCGCTTGCCGCGAGCGCCCAAGCGCCGTCGGCGTCCTCGATCACCGGCTACGAGACGACGCGTGCGGCCGCGCAGCGGGCCGCCGAGGCGGCGGCGATCCGCCGGCCCGACAGCGCGCGCATCGGCGCGCTCGCGCGCGCCCTCGCCGACCGACCGCACGTCGCGGGAACGCCGGCCCAGGCGCGCACGCGCGACCTCGTCATCGAGGCGATGCGCGACGCCGGCCTCGAGACCGAGGTGCGCGAGTACGAGGTCTGGTTGCCGCACACGGTCGAGTACGGCGTCTGGCGCGTGTCGCCGTCACCGGCGCGACTCGAGCTGCGTGAGGGCTCGACGCCCGAGGACCCGACGACGGTCGCGCACGCCGAGTACCCGACGGTGAACGGATACAGCGGCACCGGCGACGCGACGGCCGAGGTCGTGTACGTGAACTATGGGCTCATCGAGGATTACGCACAGCTCGACTCGCTCGGCGTCTCGGTGCGCGGGAAGATCGCGATCGCGCGGTATGGGCGGTCGTTCCGCGGCATCAAGGCGCGCGAGGCGGAGAAGCGAGGCGCGCTCGCGCTACTCATGTACTCGGACCCCGCGGACGACGGCTACGTGCGCGGCGACGTGTATCCGGAAGGTCCATTCCGCAACGAGCGCGGCGTGCAACGCGGGAGCGTGATGAACGGGGCGGGGGATCCGAGCACGCCCGGGTATCCATCGCTGCCGGGCGCGCGGCGCGTGCCGCTCGATTCGATGCCGGTGCCGCGCATCCCCGTGCTGCCGCTCTCGTACGGCAATGCCGTGGAGCTGTTGCGGGACCTACGCGGCGCGCGCATCCCGGCGTCGTGGCAAGGCGGGCTCGCGTTCCGCTACCACGTGGGTCCGGGACCAGTGCGTGCCCGCGTGCTGGTGAGGAGCGACACGGCGACGCATGCGCTCAAGCGGATCTGGAACACGTTCGGCATCATCCGCGGGACCGACTTCCCCGACGAGATCGTCGTGATCGGCGCGCATCGCGATGCGTGGAGCCCCGGCGCGGTCGACAACGTCTCGGGGACGACGAGCGTGGTGGAATCGGCGCGCGCGGTCGCGGCGGCGATGCGCGAGGGCTGGCGGCCGCGACGGACGCTGCTCTTCGCGACGTGGGATGCGGAAGAGTGGGGGCTCGTGGGGTCGACCGAGTACGTCGAGGATGATTCGCTGCGGCTCATGCGCGGCGGCGTCGCGTACCTGAACCAGGACGTGAGCGCGAGCGGCCCGAGCTTCGGCGGGGGCGGCACGCCGACGCTGCGACCGCTGCTGCGCGACATCACGCGAAGCGTGCCGCATCCCGACGGCGGGACCGTGTATGAGTCGTGGCGCGCGGCGCAGCGCACGGCGCCCGGCCAGGAGCCGGCGATGGGCGATCCCGGCGGCGGCTCCGACTTCGCTGGCTTCTACAACCACCTCGGCATCCCGCATTCCGATTGGGGATTCGGCGGTGGCAACGGCATCTATCACTCGAACTACGACACCTACACGTTCATGGAGCGGTTCGGCGACCCCGGCTATCGCTACCATGCGGCGGCGGCGCGCATCGCGACGGCGATGATGATGCGCCTCGCGAACGCCGACGTGCTGCCGTACGACTACGTGGAGTTCGCGCGCACGATGCGGCGCTACCTCGCGCCGATCGATCGCCACCTCGCGCAGAAGGGCTGGCCCGGCAACTCGGCGCCGCTCGCGGCGGCGATCGACCGCATGGAACGCGCGGCGATCGCGTTCAACGCGGCGCGCGACGAGTCGCTCCGCGTCGGGTTGCCGATCGAGCGCCAGCGCGCGGTGAACGCCGCGTTGCTGCGCGTCGAGCGCGCGATGACGCGCCCCGAGGGCTTGCGCACGCGACCGTGGTATAGGAATCTCATATACGTCGCTGACGTCGATAACGGGTACTCGAACATGGTGTTCCCGAGCGTCAACGAAGCGATCCGCTATGGGGACGCGACGCTCTTCGCGCATGAGCTCGAGGATCTCGTGATGCGGTTCGACGCGGCGACGGCGGCGATCGAGGCGGCGCGCGCCGCCCTGTTCGGTCGCTGATCGCGTGCCCCCCAAGGCGCCTCGTGCGTCATGGGAGGAAGGCGGGGGCGGTTCCGGGACCACTCCCGCGGCGCGAAGGGGCATCGTCGACCCACGGGTCACGATGCCCCTTCGCGTATATTCCGCGCGTGCTCACCGCCGACGAGCTCCAGCGTTACGCGCGTCACCTCGTGCTGCCGCAGGTCGGACGCGAGGGACAGGAACGCCTGCGCGCATCCTCGGCGCTCATCGTCGGACTCGGGGGGCTCGGCTCGCCGGCGGCACTCTATCTCGCGGCGGCGGGCGTGGGGCGACTCGGGTTGCTCGACCATGACACCGTCGCGGTGCACAACCTGCAGCGACAGGTGCTGCACGACACCGGCGCGATTGGACGCGCGAAGACCGACTCGGCGCGCGCGCGGGTCGAGGCGCTCAACCCGCACGTCCGCATCGACACGTGGGGCGTCTCGCTCACGAGCGCGAACGCGCGCGGCATCGTCGCCGACTTTGACGTCGTGCTCGACGGGACGGACTCGTTCGCGACGCGCTATCTCGTGAACGATGCCTGCGTGCTCGAGGGCAAGCCCGACATCCACGCGAGCATCCATCGGTTCGAAGGGCAGCTCAGTGTCTTCGGCGCGGCGGACGGTCCGTGCTATCGCTGCCTGCATCCGGAGCCACCACCGGCGGGCAGCGTGCCGAACTGCGCCGAGGGCGGCGTGCTCGGCGTGCTGCCGGGCCTCCTCGGCGCGATGCAAGCGGCGGAGGCGATCAAGCTGCTGCTCGGCATCGGGGAGCCCCTCGTCGGTCGCCTGCTCGTCGTCGAGACGCTCGGCATGCGCTTCGGCGAGATCGCGTTCGATCGGGATCCCGCGTGCGAGTGGTGCGGGACGCGCACGCGCCGTGCGTTGCTCGACGACTACGCGGCATTCTGCGGCGAAGCGCCGACGGCGGAGACGGCGGCGCGCGTGGGGGCGAGCGCGACCTGGGGCGACGACGTGCGCGAAATCACGCCGACCGAGCTCGCGCCGCGCCTCGCGCGCGGCGAGGCGATGGTCGTGCTCGACGTGCGGGAACCGTGGGAGCACGAGATCGCGCAGCTCGAGCCGGCGCTGCTCATGCCGATGTCGACCGTGCCCGCGCGACACGCCGAACTCCCGGACGACCGTCCGATCGTCGTCTACTGCCACCACGGCGCGCGCAGCGCGATGGTCGCGGACTATCTGCGCGCGGCCGGCCATGGCCGCGTCGTCAACCTCGCCGGCGGCATCGATCGGTGGAGCGTGGAGGTGGACCCCAGCGTGCCGCGCTACTGAGCATGCTGCCGCTCGCGGCGTGGGCGCTCGGCGCGGCGTCGCTGGCTTGGCTGCAGCGACGGCTGCGCGCGCGCGCGCATGAACGTCGATTCGCGGAACGCTTCACGTTCCGCGCGGACGGCATCGTCGACGGTGCCGAGCCGCGCCGCTACGAGGGCGATCCGTCGCGCGCCGTCCTCCTGCTCCACGGCTACAACGACTCGCCGCAATCGGTGGATCACATGGCGCGCGCGATCCATGCGGCGGGCTGGACGGTGCGCGCGCCGCTGTTGCCGGGACACGGGCGCTCGCTGCGTGAGTTCAGTCGATGGACCGAGAGCGATCTGCTCGAGGCGGCGCGCGCCGAGTACACGGCGCTGCGCGAGACGCACCGCACGGTCGTGGTGGGCGGACTCTCGATGGGTGGCGCGCTCGCCTGCTGGCTCGCGGCGGAGTCGGATGCGGCGGGTACGCTGCTTTACGCGCCGATGCTGTTCGTCCCGCGGCCGATGCAACTCGTCGTCGCGACGGCACGGCTCTGGTCGCTCGCGACGCAGTACGTGAAGGGCGGGGGGAAGCGCTCCCTGCACGACCCCGAAGCGGCGCGCGCGATGATCAACTATGGGCGCTCGACGAGGCAGTCGCTCGAGGCGCTCGAGCGGCTCTGTCGACACACGACGGCGCGGCTGGGGTTCATCCACGCGCCGGTGCTCGTGATCCAGTCCGAGGAGGACAATCGCCTGCCCCGCGACCAGTCGATGCGGGCGATCGCCCGCATCGGCTCACGCGACAAGACCGTGGTCTGGCGGCGCGGCGCCGGTCACGTCGTGACGCTCGACCACGGCTGGGAGGAGATCGCCCGCATCAGCGTCGAGTGGCTCGAGTCGCGGTTCCCGGCGGCAGCGGCCAGCGCTCGCGTTGGACCGGGCGTCGCGACCGGGTAGATTGCGGGACACCGAAGGAGTGGAGTGACGAGATGGCCGACATCAAGTGCCTGCGCTGCGGCGAGGTGAAGCCCGGCTTCGAGCGCCCGCCGTTCCCCGGCGCGATCGGCGCGCGCATCCTCGAGGGGACGTGCCCGTCCTGCTGGCAGCTCTGGCTCAAGCAGCAGACGATGCTGATCAACCAT
>CAYSAR010000111.1:0-7528 GCA_964428985.1 uncultured Gemmatimonadaceae bacterium
CGATCCGACGCTGGCCCAGATGCAGGCCGAGCTCGAGACGCTGCGCAAGGAAGTCCAGCAGTGGCGCGCTCGCTACGACAAGGGCGAGGTGCGCGACATCGCCTACACGAACTCCGAGAAGGAAGTCGCGCCGCTCTACACCGCGATGGACCTCGAGGGTTCGGGCGGCACGGCCTTCGAGGTGCCCGGCGTGTATCCGTTCACGCGCGGCATCCATCCGACGGGCTACCGCGGCAAGCTCTGGACGATGCGCCAGTTCGCCGGCTTCGGCTCGGCCCGCGAGACGAACGAGCGCTACAAGTTCCTGCTCAAGAACGGGACGACGGGTCTCTCGGTGGCCTTCGACTTCCCGACGCTGATGGGCTACGACTCCGACCACCCGCGCTCGGAGGGCGAGGTGGGCAAGTGCGGCGTGGCGATCAGCTCGCTGGCCGACATGGAGCAGCTCTTCGAGGGCATCCCGCTCGACCAGGTGTCGACGTCGATGACGATCAACGGGCCGGCGATCATCCTGTGGTGCTTCTACATCGCGGCGGCCGAGAAGCAGGGCGTGAAGCCCGAACAGCTCCGGGGGACGATCCAGAACGACATCCTCAAGGAGTACATGGCGCAGCACGCCTGGTGCTTCCCGATCGAGCCGGCGCTGCGGCTGATCGTCGACATGTTCGAGTACGGCTCGAAGCACGTGCCGCAGTGGAACACGATCTCGATCTCCGGCTACCACATCCGCGAGGCGGGGTCGACTGCGGCGCAGGAACTCGCGTTCACGCTCGCCGACGGGTTCACGTACGTCGAGCGCGGCATCGCGCGTGGGCTGGACGTCGACGATTTCGCGCCGCGGCTCAGCTTCTTCTGGGACATCCATAACGATTTCTTCGAGGAGATCGCGAAGCTGCGCGCGGCGCGCCGCATCTGGGCGCGCCACCTCAAGGAGCGTTACGGCGCGAAGTCGCCGCGGTCGTGGGTCATGCGCTTCCACTCGCAGACCGCCGGCGTCACGCTCACTGCCCAACAGCCGATGAACAACATCGTGCGCGTCGCCTACCAGGCGATGGCGGCAGTGCTCGGCGGGACGCAGTCGCTCCACACGAACTCGATGGACGAGACGCTCGCGTTGCCGACCGAGCACGCGGTCGAGGTCGCGCTGCGCACGCAGCAGGTGCTCGCCTTTGAGACCGGCGTCCCCAACGTGATCGACCCGCTCGGCGGCTCCTACTATGTGGAGAAGCTGACCGATGAGCTCGAGCGCGAGGCCGAGGCGCTCTTCGCGCAGATCGAGGAGCAGGGTGGCGTCGTGCGCGGGCTCGAGACGGGGTGGTTCCAGCGCAAGATCGCCGAGAGCGCGGCGCGCCAGCAGTGGGAGATCGAACAGCGTCGCCGGCTCATCGTCGGCGTGAACGCGTTCGAGACCGACGAGCGCGAACTGACGATCCCGCTGCTCAAGATCGACGAGCAGGCGGCGCGCGACCAGGCGACGGCGCTCGCGAAGCTCCGTCAGACGCGCGACAACGCGAGGTGCGAGGCGAACCTTGCGCGCCTGCGCCAGGCGGCGGCGGGGACGGAGAACGTCGTGCCGTTCATCCTCGAATGCGCGCGGTCGTACTGCACGCTGTACGAGATCCGGGCGGCGCTGGAAGCGGAGTTCGGGGCGTATCGGGAGCCGGTGTTCTTCTAGGTCTTGGGCGTGAGGCGTGAGGGGGGGCGGCCGTTCGGCCGCCCCTTCGTCGTTGCGGGATGCGGGGGGCGGGACGAGGGGACGTACCCAACGCCGAGCCGCCGAGGGCGCCGATGTGCCCCGAGAACCGCACCTGCCTTGCAGGGGGCGTCCGGGCAAGACTGTTCCCCCAAGCCCCCTTCAAGTGCTGCTGCAATCCTCGGCGCCCTCGGCGGCTCGGCGTTCCGTGGTTCCCCGCATCCCGCATCCCGCATCCCTCTTAGATTCCGCACATGGCGCCAAGACCCGACTGGTGGAAGTCGTACTTCGACGCCGGCTACGTCCGCGAGTACGGCCCCCTCTTCGACCTCGTCGAGGACCGCCGCCAGGTGGCACGGATCATCGAGCTCCTTGAACTCCCGGCCGGCGCGCGGGTGCTCGACGTGCCCTGCGGCCAAGGGCGCCACGCGCACCTGCTCGCCGAGGCCGGCTTCGATGTCGATGGCCTCGATCTCTCCGCGCACCTGCTCGCGCTCGCGAAGCAGCGTGGCACCGGGCCGCTGTTGCGCTACCGCCGCGGCGACATGCGGCGGCTGCCCGCGCGGTGGACCGGACGATTCGACGCGGTGCTCAACCTCTTCACGAGCTTCGGCTTCTTCGCCGACGCGCGCGACGACGCGCAGGTGATCCGCGAGTTCGCGCGCGTGCTCAAGCCGGGCGGCGTGCTGATCTGGCATGGCGGGAACCGCGACGGCGTCATGGCGCGCTTTCTCGCGCGCGACTGGTGGACGACGGCCGACGGCACGATGGTCGCGCAGGATCGCGCGTTCGACCCATTGAGCGGCTTCCTCACGATCGAATCGACGTGGCGGTCGCCGAAGGGACGCACCGAGCGGCGCGCGCACCGCATCCGCCTCTACACGGCGACGCGGCTCGCCGAGCTCATGCTCGAGGCGGGCCTCGTCGTCGAGCAGGCGTGGCACGGGTTCGAGCATCGGCCACTGACGCGTCGCTCGGGCGAGATGCTGCTCCTCGCGCGGAAGGAACGCTAGCGCCCGGGGTACGCAGCGCATGATGCTCGCGATGTTGGTCGCCGGGATGCTGCAGCCGGTCGCCGTCGCCACGCCGATGGACGCGGTGCAGGGGCCGCCGGCCGTCGCGTGCGAGGGCGACTCGATCACCGCGATCGACATCCGGCGCTACCCGCCGTCGTCGGAGTCAGCCGGTGAGAGAGCGCTCGCGATCACGTCCGAGGCGATGGGCCTCGCGCACACGCCGACCGACGCGCACATCGTCCGTGCCTACCTCCGGCTCCGCGACGGCGGCACCTGCACCGAACGCGACCGCATCGAGTCCGAGCGTCTACTGCGCGCCCAGCCCTTCGTCGCGTCGGCGTCGGTGACGGCGCAGCGCGTCGCGCCAGGCCGCGTGCGCATCCATGTGATCGTCGTCGACGAATGGCCCTACGTGCTCGGCGCCGGGGTCCGCGACGGCGGTATCAGCTCGGTGCGGTTCGGTTCGCAGAACGTGCAGGGACGCGGCCTCACGGCGATCGCGTCGGTCGAGGATGGCAACGCGTTCCGGACGGGGTTCGGCGTGCGGCTCGAGCAGTACGGGCTTCTCGGTCGACCGGCATTCGCCGGTTTCACGGCGGAACGGCGGCCCCTCGGCGGCACGATCGCGTTCGAGATCGCCGAGCCGTTCCTCACCGACGGCCAGTGGTTCGCGGCGCAGGCCGGCGCGTCCGAGGCGACGCATTACCTGCCCCTCGTCCGCGACTCCGGTGGCGACGCCGCCGTCGAGAGCCAACGTCGCACCTACGACGCGTCGTTCGTCGTGCGTCTCCATGCGCCGCGACGGAACGGGCTCATCGGGCTCGCCGGCCTCGCGTTCCTGCGCGAGGAGGCGCGGTCGGCGAACGGCAGCGTCGTCATCGCCGACACCGGCCTCGCGCCGACGTTCGACGGCGAACTCGGCGGCCGCTTCCCGGAGTACGTCGCGACGCGCGTCGGGACGATCGTCGGCTTCCGGATGCTCGACTTCATCACGGTCTCGCGCTTCTCGGCGCTGCGCGCGGCGCAGGACGTCGGACGCGGCGTCGAGGCGAGCGTGCTCGTGGCTCCCAGCGTGTCGACGAACGGGAATCGCCCCGACCTGCTCGTCTCCGGGGACCTGTATGCCGGCGTCGGCACGACGCGCTCGTTCCTCTCGCTGCGGCTCGGTGGCGAAGGGCGTCGCGACAAGCATGGGGAGGGATGGCGCGGCGTCGCGACGAGTGCGCGACTCGACTGGTATCGCCTACCGACGCCGACACGCACGCGCATCGTGACACTGAGCGGCGCGGCGGTGCAGGCGCCGATCGTGCCGTCGCAGCTCACGCTCCGCGACCGCGATGCCGGACTCATCGGGTTCGTCGGGTCGGACGAGCCAGGGGGGCGCCGGGTCGTGCTGCGATTCGAGTCGCGCGTGCTCCAGCCGTGGTGGCAGGAGCGCGCCGACTTCGCCCTCGCGAGCTTCGTCGACGTCGGCCGGACCTGGCGCGGCGACGTGCCGTATGGCACGACGTCACCGGTGCGCAGCTCGATCGGCATCTCGCTCCTGGGCGCGCCGCGCTTCGGCAAGCGCGTCTACCGGTTCGACGTTGCGTTCCCGCTGAACCCCGGGCCGGGGGACGGGCGCATCGCGTTCCGGATCGGCTCGTCGGACCGGACCGGTACGGCGTGGATGGAATCGCGTGACGTGCTGCGCTCCCGCGTCGGGACGGGGCCCGCGACGCTTTCGCGGTGGTAGTGCAGGGACGTAGAATTCCCGCATGACACGACCGATCCGAGTACTCGTCGCGAAGCCCGGGCTCGATGGCCATGACCGCGGGGCGAAGGTCGTCGCGGCGGCGCTGCGCGATGCCGGCATGGAGGTCATCTACACCGGACTCCACCAGACGCCGGAGATGATCGCATCGGCGGCGGTGCAGGAGGACGTCGACGTCGTCGGCCTCTCGATCCTCTCCGGCGCGCACATGACGCTCTTCCCGCGCGTGCGCGACCTGCTCGTCGAGCAGGGGCGCGACGACGTGCTGATCACCGGTGGCGGCATCATCCCGAAGGAGGACATGGCGGCGCTCGAGGGCATGGGCGTCGGCCGCCTCTTCGGCCCGGGGACGTCGACGGTCGACCTCGTCGAGTACATCAAGGAGTGGTTCGCGACGCGCCAGTCGCAGGAAGCGTGAGCACGGGCGCGGCGAAGGCGTCGCCCGCATCGTCCGGCAGCCGCCTGCGCGCGCTCTCCGAGGCGACGCGCGAACTCGAGCAGCGCCTCCGCCTCGGCGGCGGCCCCGACCGCATCGCGAAGCAGCACGCGCAGGGCAAGCTCACGGCGCGCGAGCGCGTGGCCGCGCTGAAGGACCCCGGTTCGCACTTCCTCGAGCTCGGCCTCCTCGTCGCGCACGACCTGTACGGCGGCGAGGCGCCGGCGGCCGGCGTCATCACCGGGCTCGTGCAGGTCCACGGCCGCGAGTGCGTCGTCGTCGCGAACGATGCGACGGTGAAGGCCGGATCCTGGTGGCCGGAGACGATCCCGAAGATCCTGCGCGCGCAGGAGTGCGCGATGCGCTCGCGCATCCCGATCATCTACCTCGTCGACTCGGCCGGCGTGAACCTGCCGTACCAGGGCGGCGTCTTCCCCGGGCAGTACGGCGCGGCGCGCATCTTCTACTACAACTCGCTCATGCGCCGGTACCTGCGCGTGCCGCAGCTCGCGGCGGTCATGGGCCAGTGCGTCGCCGGCGGCGCGTATCTCCCGGCACTCAGCGACGTGATCCTCATGGTCAAGGGCAGCTCGTTCATGGGGCTCGGCGGGCCGAACCTCGTGAAGGGCGCGACCGGGCAGTCGATCGACGGCGAGACGCTCGGTGGCGCGACGATGCACACCGAGGTCAGCGGCGTCGCGCACTACGCGTGCGAGGACGACGCGAGCTGCCTCGCCAAGGTGCGCGACCTCGTCGCGCGCCTCGCGCCGCCGCCGCGCATCGCGCCACACGATCCATCGGCGACGCCCGGGGCCGATCCGGCGACGCTTTACGACGTGCTCCCCGCCGACCATCGCATGTCGTACGACGCGCATGCGATGCTGCGCGCCCTGCTCGACGACGGCGCGCTCGACGAGTTCCAGCCGAACCTCGCGAAGGAGATGATCTGCGGCGACGCGCGCATCGAGGGGATTCCCGTCGGCGTGATCGCGAACGCGCGCGGCCTCATCAAGGGCCGGCCCGGCGAGCCGCCGCGCTTCGGCGGCATCATCTACGCCGAGAGCGCGGAGAAGGTCGCGTTCTTCATCGACCGCTGCGATCGCCAAGGGATCCCGCTGCTCTTCGTGCAGGACGTCTCGGGCTTCATGGTCGGGAAGGAAGCCGAGCACGAGGGCATCATCCGCGCCGGCGCGCGCTGGGTCGAGGCGATGGCGACGGCGACGGTGCCGAAGCTCGTGCTCACGGTGAACCACGCCTCGGGCGCGGGCTACTACGCGATGGCCGGCCAGGGCTTCGATCCCGACTTCATCTTCTCGTGGCCGACGGGGCGCATGGCGGTCATGGAAGGCGAGTCGGCCGTCGCGGCGGTGCATGGGCCGGCGATCGCGAAGGCGAAGGCGGCGGGCACCGAGCCGAGTGCCGACGTGCAGCAGGCGGTCGAGGAGATGCGCGAGGACTATGAGCACCAGCTCGACGCGCGGTACGCCGGTGCGCGCGGGTACATCGACGCGATCGTGCATCCCGAGGACACGCGCATGACGCTCGCGATGGCGCTGCGCGCGGCGTGGCAGAACCCCGGTCCGCACCTCGGCCCCTACGTGCTGCCCGGCCCTCAGGGCTGGAGCCGGTAACCCGCCTTCCGCACGGTGAGGATGTGCCGCGGCTTCGAGGGATCCTCCTCGAGCTTGCGCCGGAGTTCCACGACATGCGTGTCGACCGTGCGGCTCACGATGCTCTCGTCGTAGCCCCAGACGCTGCGCATGAGCTCCGTGCGCGAGACGACGGCGCCATGCCGGTCGAGGAGCGCGATCAGCAGTTCATACTCCATCGGCGCGAGCGCGACGGGCGCGCCGCGCCGCGAGACGCTGCGCGCGCCGCGATCGATCGCGATGTCGCCGAAGCCATCGCGCCGGCCGTTCGCGCCGCCGGGCCCCCGCGTGCGCCGCAGCAACGCCTCGACGCGCGCGAGCAGTTCGAGGACGCCGAACGGCTTCGTCACGTAGTCGTCGGCGCCGCTGCGCAGGCCGCGCACCTTGTCCGACTCCTCGCCGCGCGCGGTGAGCATGAGCACCGGCGACTCGAACTTCGCGTCGCGCAGCGTGCGCAACACGCGATGCCCGTCCATGCCCGGCAGCATGACATCGAGGATCACGAGGTCGGGCTTCCACTCGAGGGCGCGTGCGAGTCCGGACGGCCCGTCCTCGGCGACCGCGACCTCGTAGCCCTCGATCTCGAGGTTGTTGCGGAGGCCGAACGCGAGGTCCGGGTTGTCCTCGACGATGAGTACGCGGGTCTTCATGCGAGAGGGAACTCGATGACGAACCGTGCGCCGCGGCCGCCCGGCGCCTCTTCCACCCACCCCTTGCCGTCCATGCCGAGCACGAGCTCACAGACGACGGCGAGGCCAATGCCGCTGCCGGCGACCGCCGAGTTGACGTCGCGCTCGAGCCGTTGGAACGCCTTCCAGATCCGCACGCGGTCGCCGACGGGGATGCCGGGCCCCTCGTCGTCGACGGTGAGGCGCGCATGGCCATCGGCGCGCGAGAGCGTGACGCGCACGACCTGCCCCGCCGGCCCGTACTTCACGGCGTTGTCGAGCAGGTTGAGCAGGATCTGCCGCAGCGCGCCGG
>CAYSAR010000112.1:0-7462 GCA_964428985.1 uncultured Gemmatimonadaceae bacterium
CGCGCGAGGAGTACCTCGGCAAGGTCAAGGGCAAGGGCGGCGTCTTCAAGGTGACGTGGGGGCTGCAGAAGGAGTTCGGCGGCACGCGCGTCTTCAACTCGCCGCTCGCGGAGGCGAACATCATCGGCCGCGCGATTGGCATGGCGCTGCGCGGGTTCAAGCCGGTCGTCGAGATCCAGTTCTTCGATTACATCTGGCCGGCGTACATGCAGCTGCGCGACGAGCTCGCGACGATGCGCTGGCGCTCGAACAACGCGTTCGCCGCGCCGGTCGTCGTGCGCACGACGTACGGCGGATACATCCGCGGCGCGATCTACCACTCGCAGACGGGCGCGTCGCTCTTCACGCACTGCCCCGGCCTGCGCGTCGTCTGCCCGAGCACCGCGCTCGACGCGAACGGGCTGCTGCGCACCGCGATCCGATGCGAGGACCCGGTGATCTTCCTCGAGCACAAGCACCTCTACCGCCAGACGTACAACAAGGGCGCGTATCCCGGCCCGAACTTCATGATCCCGTTCGGGAAGGCGAAGGTGCTGAAGGAAGGGACCGACGTGACGGTCGTGACGTACGGCGCGACGGTGCAGCGCGCGCTCGTCGCCGCGCGGCAGGTCGAGGAGAGCCGTGGCCTCTCGGTCGAGGTCATCGACCTGCGCACGCTCTCGCCGTGGGACCAGGAGACGGTCTACGCGAGCGTGCGGAAGACGTCACGCGTCATCGTCGCGTACGAGGATTCGATCTCGTGGGGCTACGGTGCCGAGATCGCGGCGCGCATCGCCGACGACTGCTTCGGCTGGCTCGATGCGCCGGTCAAGCGCGTCGCGAGCACGGACACGTTCGTCGGATACGCGCCGTCGCTCGAGGATGCGATCCTGCCACAGGTCGCGACCTTCGTTGCCGCGTACGAGGAGATCGTGGGTTGGTAGGCTCGGGTACGGGAGCTAGGGTGTAGGAAGCCGCCGGGCGACGCGAGTCGCGGGGAGTGACGAGAGGTGCACGAGGCGAGGAGATACCTGGATGCGAGAAGAATCTCGCATCGTGGTTCATCCCTCGGACCCTGCACCTCTCGTCACTCCCCGCGACTCGTGTCGCCGGGCGTCTTCCCTTCTCTCTCCTCCAGCCTCATCTCCGCACCGAGCGCGTCGATCACCTCGACGTCGACGACGAGCTTCCGCATCTCGGCGCTGCTCCCCACGGCGACCACGTGTCCATCCCGCACCAGCATCGCGTCGGCCCACGGCCGGCGTGGATCCCCGGTGCGGATTCGGGCGTTGACGTAGAGCCGGTCGGCCACGCCTACCCGCGACGCTCCATCGCGTCGCGGATGTCGAGCAGGATCTCGAAGTAGAGCTGCTCGCGACGGTACGCGAAGTCGAGCGTCGCCATCTGCGACTCGTCCTCGGCCTCCTTCGCGCGCCGGAACGCCTCACTGTACATCTCCTCGAGGTTCGCGAGGATGCGCTCACGGGAACGGGACATCGGGATCCTCTCCAGGGCAGCAAGGGTCAGCCGCGGCGGATCGACCGGCGCCGGCGCGCTCCCCTTGGGGGGTTCGAGCAGGAAGTCGCGCGCGGCGCCGAGGAAACGGCGACGGGCATCGAAGGGATTGGACACCCACGGAACGTAGTCCGCCCGAGCAAGCCCCGGGAGGCTGTCCTCGATGCGGGATTCGGGGGAGGGCGCGAGATGCGAGGCGTTATGCGATAGTCGTGTGGCGAGGGGATGCGAGAAGCCGTCCTCGCTCGACTCTCGACCTTCGCATCACGCCTCGCATCTCGAGTCCTCCCCCGCACCCCGCACCCCGCACCCTCCGTCAGCGGATCCCTCTCTCCGCCAGCAACCGAGCAATGGCCGCGTCATCCTCCGCGAACGGCAGCAGCGACGCGACCACCTCATCGGCACTCGATCCCTCGACCGCCATCAGGGCGGGGGGGATGTCACCCTTCTGCTCCCGCGCGGTGCCGACCCGACGGTCCACCTCGATCACCGCGCATGTCGCGCCGGCGGAGGCACCGACCGACGTCGCCGAGACGCGGCGGATGCGGACGACGTGCCCTTGGGGCAACGTCCGTTCATAGAGGATCTCGCGCTCCATGCCGCTAATGTCGCACGCCGCCGGTCAGCGCGCCAAGCGGTGGAAGACGGCCCCGCTGACCTCGCGCCCATCGCGCAGATGCTCGGTGACGATGCGCTCGAGCAGTGCGGGCGTGACGCCAGCGTACCAGGTCCCCTCCGGATAGACGGCGACGATCGGACCACCGGCGCAAACCCCGAGGCACGGCGCCTCGCTTCGCTTCACGCGCGTCGGACCGAAGAGCAACCCTTCGCGCTGGAGCAACTGGGCAAGCAACGCGTACAGCTCGCGCCCCTTGCGATCGGTCGAGCAGAAGCCGCCGGTGCACACGAGCACGTGTCGCGCATACGGCTCCATCCATGCGGTGCCGAGCGGCGGCACGGCGTCGGTCATCGCGGTCGATCCGTCGACGGATCGCGCGGCGGGATGCTCACGCCGGCGGCCACGCCCGCGGCCTCGATGCGCGCGAGCTCGTCCTTCGGCAGCTTGTTGTCGCCCGGTGGCGCGACGTAGCGCAGTTCCCGCACCGGCTCGCCGCCGACGAGGTGCTCGGCCACGATGCGGCGCGCGCCATCCGCATCGACGCCGGCATACCACGTGTCCTCTGGATAGACGACGGCCATCGGACCATGCCCGCACTGGTTCAGGCAGCCCGACTGGTTCACGCGCACGCGGCCCTTGAGTCCCGCCGCGCGGGCAGCGTCCTTCAGGGCGGCGTAGGTCCGCGCCGATCCCTGCGCCGCGCAAGTCTTGCCGGTCGTGCAGACGAAGACGTGACGTTCATACTGGCCCATCCTCCAAGCTAACCGACGGCCGCCATGCCTACACCCGACGATTTCTTCGCGATCGACATCCGCGTCGGCACCGTGCTGCGTGCCGAGGCGTTCCCCGAGGCGCGCAAGCCATCGATCAAGCTCGAGATCGACTTCGGCGCGGAGCTCGGCATCAAGCGCTCGAGCGCGCAACTCACGGTGCACTACACGCCCGACTCGCTCGTGGGACGGCAGGTCGTCGCGGTCACGAACATCGGCACGCGTCGCATCGCGGGCTTCACGAGCGAGGTGCTCGTGCTCGGGGCGATGCCGGACGCGCGCGAGGTCGTGCTGCTCGCGCCGGACCGTCGCGTGGGGGACGGCACGCGCATCGGGTGAACCGCCCGGGGCCACCGGCTATAGTTAGGCATGGCCACGACCGCCGCCTCGCCCGACAAGGGCTACGCCCGCGCCGACAAGCTCGTCACGACCGAGTGGCTCGCCGCGCACCTCGAGGATCCTACGCTGCGCATCCTCGAGAGCGATGAGGACGTGCTCCTGTACGACATGGGGCACATCCCCGGAGCGCAGAAGATCGACTGGCACGCCGACCTGAACGACCCGGTGCAGCGCGACTACGTCTCGAGCGAGGGATTCCAGGAGCTGCTGCGCGCGCGCGGGATCGACGAGTCGACGCCGGTGATCCTCTACGGCGACAAGAACAATTGGTGGGCGGCGTACGCGCTCTGGGTCTTCGAACTCTTCGGCTTCACGAACGTGCGCTTGCTCGACGGCGGTCGTGGGAAGTGGGAAGCGGAGGGCCGCCCGATGGTGACCGACATGCCTCGGTTCCCGCGCACCGCGTACGTCGCGCCGCCGCGCGATGACGCGCGGATCCGCGCGTTCCTCCCCGACGTGCTCGCGTTCCAGCGCGCCGGTGGCGCGATGATCGACGTGCGCTCGCCGCAGGAGTACACCGGCGAGCGCACGCACATGCCGGACTATCCGCAGGAAGGGACGCTCCGGGGCGGGCACATCCCCGGCGCGCGCAGCGTGCCGTGGGCGCGCGCCGCGAACGCCGATGGCACGTTCCGGAACGTCGACGAGCTCCGCACGATATATGAGGGCGAGGCACACCTCACGAAGGGCGACGACGTCGTGACGTACTGCCGCATCGGCGAGCGGTCCTCGCACACGTGGTTCGTCCTGACCTACCTGCTCGGCTATCCGCGCGTGCGCAACTACGACGGGAGTTGGACCGAGTGGGGCAACGCCGTCCGAACGCCGATCAAGACCGGGAGCGAGCCGTGACCGATCCGACCGCACCGAAGCCGAAGCGCGTGAATCGCGTCGTCGTCGCATGGGACGGCGAGCAGCGGTTCGACGTGAGCCGGCTCGGCAGCAATCACCTCATCCGCGTCGATGGCCACGGGCAGACGGGCCCCGGGCCGGTCGACACCTTGCTCGGCGCGCTCGCCTCGTGCGCGGCGATCGACGCCGTGGAAATCCTCGCGAAGCGCCGCACGCCGGTCGTCGGCCTGACCGTCGAGGTCGCCGGCGAGCGCGCCGACTCGACGCCGGCCCGCCTCACGCGCGCCGTCCTCGCGTTCCGCATGCGCGGTCCGCTCATCGAGCGCGTGCACGCCGAGCGCGCCATCGAGCTCTCGATCACGAAGTACTGTTCGGTGCGGGATTCGCTCGATCCCCAGCTGCCGATCGAGTGGACGCTCGAACTGGAGAGTTGAGGCGGGAGAGCTGAGGGGGGAGAGCGCGTGACGCGCTCTCACATCTCACCTCTCACATCTCACCTCTCACATCTCACCTCTTGAGCTCCCGCATGAGATGCGCGAGCTCCGGCAGGAGAATACGCCCGAGCGCCAGCTCGACCGCGGCCTTCGAGCCCGGCAGCACGACGACGAGCCGACCCGACGCGCTCCCGGCGAACGCGCGCGAGAGCATCGCGGCCGTGCCGACCTGTTCCTGGAAGCTCAGCAGTCGGAAGAGTTCGCCAAATCCCGGGATCTCCTTTTCGACGAGCGGTCGGACGGCTTCCACGCTACGGTCGCGCGAACCGAGACCGGTGCCACCGGTGATGAGCACCGCATCGATGTCCTCGCGCTGGAGCAGCGACCCGATGAGCGCGCGCAGGCGCGGCTCGTCGTTCGGGATGAGGTCGGTCACGACGACCAGATGTCCGGCTCGCTCGAGGGCGGCACGCATGAGCGGGCCCGATTCATCGGTCGCGAGCGTCCGCGAGTCGCTCACCGTGATGACCGCGGCGCGCACGTGCGCATGCCGCTGCGCGTCCCGGCGGTGCTCGCGCGTCCCGTCGGGGACCGTCACCGCGCGGTCAACCGTCCCAGCCGTCGGCGCGCAACGCCGTGAGCACGCGCTCCCGCAGCGCGCTCGGGCATCCGCCGGCGCGCGCGGAGCGCAGCGCCTTGAGGAATCGCTCCTCGAACCCCGCGTGCGCGAAGCAGCCGGGACAGCTCGTGATGTGCGAGCGCACCTGACGCTCGCGCTCGGGCGTCAGCTCGCCGTCCAGCAGTTCGAACAGCTTCTCCATCGCGCCGCGACAGTCGACCGCGGCCGTGCGTTCATTCTCCATCCCCACCCTCCCTGTTGCCGCCGGTCTTCGCGAAACCGGCATCCTGCGCGTACGCGGCGAGCCGCTCCTGCAGCAGCTTGCGGCCGCGGAAGAGTCGCGACCGCACCGTCCCGACCGGGATGCCGAGCACCGCGGCGGCGTCCTCATACGCCTGGTCCTGCAGGTCGACGAGCACGACGACGTCGCGGTACGCCACCGGCAGCTCATGCAAGGCCGATTCGATCGCCGGGCCGAGGTCCGCGCGGTCGAGGATCGGATCGAGCCCACGCACGACCCAGGAGTCGAGCGCCTGCGCCGCATCGACCGCCTCGGAGCCGTCGTCGTCGAGCGTCACCTCGCGCTGCCCCTTCTCGCGTGAACGCAGGAACACGTTGCGTGCGATGGTGAAGAGCCAGCGCCGCACATCGGTGCCGACCTGGAACGTGTGCCACGAACGGAACGCGCGCAGGTAGGTCTCCTGCACCACGTCCTCGGCGTCCGCCTCGTCGCGCGTCAGCGACCGCGCGAAGCGGTAGACGTCGTCCAGCGCCGTCAACGCGAGCGCGCTGAAGTCGGCGTGGGCGTCGGACACCGGCGGCGTGTCGGTCATCATGGGAACCTGACACTTATCCCTTGCCACCGCAAAGGTTCCCGGGGAGCTTACGGCCATGAGTGACGCGGGCATCGCCCACCTGCGGGAGGATTACCGGCGCGAGCGGCTCGACGAAGCCGACGTCGCGCGCGACCCGCTCGAACAGTTCATGCGCTGGTTCCAGCAGGTGCGCGCGGCGCAGCTCGTCGAGCCGAACGCGATGGCGCTCGCGACCGCCGACGCCGATGGTACGCCGAACGTGCGCATGGTGCTCCTCAAGGACGCCGACGACCGCGGCTTCACGTTCTATACGGATTACCGGAGCCGGAAGGGCACCGAACTCGAGCGGAACGCGCGGGCGACGCTCTGCTTCTGGTGGGGGCCGCTCGAGCGACAGGTGCGGATCGGCGGGCGCGTCGTGCGCGTCGATCGCGCCGAGTCCGCCGCGTACTTCGCGTCACGTCCGCGCGGCAGCCGACTCGGCGCATGGACCTCGCAGCAGAGCACGGTCATCCCGTCGCGCGATGCGCTCGAGCGGCGCTACGCCGAGCTCGAACGCGAGCATCCGACCGATGATGTGCCGCTGCCGCCGCATTGGGGTGGCTTCCGCGTGGTGCCGGAGTGGTACGAGTTCTGGCAGGGGCGGACGAGCCGGCTGCATGACCGGCTGCGATATCGTCGCGGTTCAGAGGGGAGTTGGCACATCGAGCGCCTGAGCCCGTAGCGCCCCTGCCACCTGTCGCCGGCCCTCTGCCACCTGCGGTTCAGTACACCCCCTCCTCCGACGCCCGCACCTCCTCGACGAGCTTGAGATAGCTCTCGTACCGTCCCGCATCCACCTCGCCCCGCTCGACCGCCGCGCGCACCGCGCATCCCGGCTCGCTGCGATGCGAGCAATCCTGGAAACGACATTCGCCGAGGGAGGATCGGAACTCCGGGAAGCACTGGTCGAGCGAACCTGACGGCAGGCCCCACATGCCGACCTCGCGAAGGCCGGGCGTGTCGACGAGGAAGCCGCTCCCCGATGGCAGCGCGACGAGCTTCGCGCCGACGGTCGTGTGCCGACCCTTGTTGACCGACGCCGAGACCTCCTGCGTACGCAGCGCGACGCCCGGGTGCAGCGCATTGAGCAACGACGACTTCCCGACGCCCGACGGACCGCTGAACGCGGTGACGCGACCCTCGAGCGCGTCACGCAGCGCGTCGAGGCCGTCGCCCCGCTTCACGCTCGTGCGGAAGACCGTGTAGCCCGCGCGCTCATACGGACGCGCGAGCGCGTCGACCGCCGCCTCCTCGACCGCGAGATCGACCTTGTTCAGCAAGAGATGCGCGTGGAGCCCGTTCCCTTCGCAGATCACGAGGAATCGGTCGATCATGCGGCGGCGCGGCTCGGGGTTCGCGACGGCGAACGTGACGAACACCTGGTCCACGTTCGCGACGAGCACGCGTGAGCCGTGGCG
>CAYSAR010000113.1:0-7396 GCA_964428985.1 uncultured Gemmatimonadaceae bacterium
TCGGCTGGATCCAATGCCGCCCGTGTTCGAACGGGTAGGTCGGCAGTGGCACGCGGCGACGTGCGCCGGCGTCGTGCACGACGGTCCAGTCGACGCCGACGCCGGCGCGCCAACAGGCGCCGAACGCCTCGTAGAAGCGCACGCGATCGTCGGCCGCCTCGCGCGGATGTCGCATCGAGCTGATGACGCGATGCCCTTCGGCCGCCGGCTGCTGTCGCGCGAGCGACGACAGGACGGTGCCCGGGCCGACCTCGATGTGCACGCGCACCTCGCCCGCGACGAGCGCGAAGCCATCGGCGAAGCGCACCGGTTCGCGCAACTGCCGGACCCAGTAGCCCGGGTCGCACGCCTGTGCGGCGGTGAGCCACTCGCCGGTGAGGTTGGACGCGATGCGCAGCTGTGGCGGCCGGAAGCGGAGCCGAGCGAGCGCCTGGCGGAAGTCGGCGAGGATCGGCTGGAGCATCGGCGAGTGCGCGGCGACGTCGATCGGGACGCGCTGCGCCTCGACGCCACGGGCGGCGAGCATGTTCTCGAGCTCGTTCACGTCCGCCGCCGGCCCGGCGATGACGGTGAGTCCCGGCGCGTTCACCGCCGCGATCGCGACCGCCGGCGTCAACAGCGAGCGCACCTCATCCTCCGTCGCGAACACGCTCAGCATCGAGCCCTTCGGCAACGTCTCGAACAGTTGCGCGCGCTTCACGACGATGCGCAGCGCATCCTCGAGCGAGAGGACGCCGGCGACACAGGCGGCGGCGTATTCCCCGACGCTGTGGCCGATGACCGCCGACGGCACGAGGCCCATCGACTCCCACAGCTGCGCGCAGGCGATCTGCGTCGCGAAGAGCGCGGGGAGGCCGCGCGTCGGCCGCTCGATGCGCGCCGCCTCGGGCGAACGCGCGTCCGTCAGCAGCGAGCGCAGGTCGTAGTCGAGCAGCCGATGGTCGCGCGCGATCGCGCAGATGCGATCGATCGCCTTGCGGTACGCCGGTTCGTGCTCGTACAGCCCGAGTCCCATGCCGACGTGCCCCGCGCCGCCCCCCGAGAAGAGCATCGAGATCCCACCGACGTCCTCGAGCGCCTCGCCACCGATCGCGCCGGTCCGGGCGAGCATCTCGTCGAGCGCGTGCCGCGCCTCATCGAGCCCGTTCGCCGCGACGACGGCGCGATGCGCGAAGTGGTGCCGTCCCTGCTGGAGCGTCCACGCGATGTCGGGCAGGGCGTACGACGTGTCGTCAAGCGTCGCACGCAGGTCCTCGACGCGACGCCGCAAGGCCGACGGCGAACGCGCCGACAGCGGAAGCAGCTGCACGTCGCGATCGGCGGCGGGGCGCGCCGGTGCGGGCGGCGACTCGAGCAGGAGGTGCGCGTTCGTGCCGCCGACGCCGAGCGAGTTCACGCCGGCGCGCAAGCGGTCGCGCTGTTCCCACGGCACGCCGTCGCCGCGCACGACGAACGGTGGCGAGTGCTGCAGGAGATGCTCGCTCGGCGTCCGGAAGTGCAGCGTGCCCGGGATGTACCGGTGCCGCATCGCGAGGATCGCCTTGATGAGACCGGCGACCCCTGCCGCGGTGTCGAGATGCCCGATGTTCGACTTCACCGAGCCGAGCACGCACTCGCCACCGCCGGCGCTGCTGCCGTACGCCTGGCGCAGCGCCGCGAGCTCGATCGCATCGCCGAGGCGCGTGCCGGTGCCGTGGCACTCGATGAACGAAACCGTCGCCGGATCGATATCGGCGACGACGAGCGCCTCGCGGATCGCCGCGGCCTGCCCGTCGACGCTCGGCGCGAGGTAGTTCGCCTTCGCGGCGCCGTCGTTGTTCACGGCGGTGCCGAGGATGACCGCGTGGATCGTGTCGCCGGCGGCGAGCGCATCGTCGAGGCGGCGCAGCACGACGAGGCCGACGCCGCTACCGAACACCGTGCCGCCCGCCGAGGCGTCGAAGGGTCGACAGTGGCCGTCGGGCGAGAGGATCTCGCCGTCGCGGTACAGATAGCCCTGGCCCGTCGGCATCTCGATCGTCACGCCGCCGGCGAGCGCGATGTCGCACTCGAGCGCGAGCAGGCTTCCGACGGCGAGGTGCGTCGCGACGAGCGACGTCGAGCACGCCGTCTGCACGTTGACGCTCGGGCCGCGCAGGTTCATCGCAAACGACGCGCGCGTCGCGGGAAAATCCTTGTCGTTGCCGGTGTGACGCAGCAGGAAGTGGCCGACCTGCTCCTCGAGCTCCTTGTTGCCGAGAAGGTTCAGGTGCAGATACGCGTTGTGTCCGCTGCCGCCGAAGACGCCGATCGACCCATCGAAGCGCGCCGGATCGTAGCCCGCGTGTTCGAGCGCCTCCCAGCAGCACTCGAGGAAGTGCCGGTGCTGCGGATCCATGATCGCCGCCTCGCGCGGCGAGAGGCCGAAGAAGCCGGCGTCGAAGCGGTCGGCGCCCTCGAGCGGCATCGCTGACTTCACGTACGCGGCGTCGCGCAGCAGCTCCTCGCGCACGCCGGCCGCGCGCAGCTCGTCGTCGGTCAGCTCGACGCGCGCCTCGCGCCCGGCGACGAGGTTCGCCCAGAACTCGTCGGGGGTGTTCGCGCCAGGGAAGCGGCAGGCCATGCCGACCACGGCGATCCCGCATCCGGTCGTCTCGGGTGTTGCGCCCACGGCAGTCGGTTGAAGGGAATCGAGGTCCTCGTGTGTCGAGTAGGCAGGAGTCGGGCCACTGCCGCCGCGCGACGGGAGCGCCTCCCCGTCCCGCCGCGAACCGGTGCGCGGCGCCCGAAGCGTTGCGTGCGCGCGATGGAGCACGCGGAACGGGCAGGGGCGCGCGCGCCGCGCCCCTGCCCGTCCTCACCCACTCGCTGCTGACGCCTCAGCGGCGCGTGCGACCCGAGGAACCGGAGCTGCCGGTGTTCGTGCCGCGCGTCGTCGAGCTGCCAGCGTCGCTCGAGCGACCGCTGCCCGCCATATCGCTCGTCGGGACGGTCGAGCCCGGATTCGCATTGCGGCTGCCGGTCGCGTCCTGCGATGCGACGCGCGAGCTCGCGGTGCCGGTCAGTGCGCCGTCGTCGTCCATGCGCGCGTTGTCCTCGTCGAGTCGATCCCAGGCGTCGCGCGTCGCGAAGCGCGCTTCGTCCCACTTCATCTTCGACGAGCCGCGCGCACGGTCCCAGCCGGAGCGGAGGTCGTTCTCGACCTCGTCCCACGACTTGCCTTCGTAGCGCGAGCGGGATTCCCAGCCGTAGCGGTACGCCGGCTGGAGCGAGTCGTACGACGTGCCGTCGTTGACGTACGGCCGCGAGCGATAGTTCTCGCGCCAGTACTCGTCCTCGTGCGTCGGGTTGACCGCCTCGGCGACGCCCTTGCCGGCGTAGCCACCGGCGATCGCGCCGGCGACGCCACCGACCGCGAAGCCGACCGGCCCACCGACCGCGCTACCGATCGCCGCGCCCGTCGCCGCGCCGCCGGCCGAGCCGGCGCCCGTGCCGATCGGGTGCGAACCCGGTGCGCCGCTCAGCGGATCGCGATTCATGTCGTTCCCGTCGGAGCGATCCGAACGGTTCGGATTGTTGTTCTTCTTGCGGTCCATATGGGGTCTCCTCGCATGGAGTGGGATGTGCCCCGGTGGAACGCACGACACGCCGCGATCGGTTCCCGCCGCATCCGCCGGACAGGTGTCGCGCCGTCGCAGCGGCTGGCTGGCGCGCCGCCTATCATATGGTCATGCGACGACTGACGATGCTCCTGATGGCGGCATGTGCGATTGCGGCCTGTGACCGCGCGACGACGCCCGACCCCACTGCGCTCGACGACATCGCGCGCGAGTATGTCTACCTCGGTCTCGCGCTCGGCGAGCATGATGGCAACTACGTCGATGCGTACTACGGCCCCGACTCCGTGCGCGCGGCGGCGAAGCGCGATTCACTCCCGCTCGGGGCGATCCGCCAGCGCGCCGAGTCGCTGCTCGCGCTGCTCGGTCCGCGCGACGGCACGCCGGCGTACGGCGATTCGCTCGTGCGGCGGCGGCACGACTATCTGCGTGGGCAGCTCACGGCGATGGTCGCCCGTGCGCGCATCGTGCAGGGGGAGCGGATCCCGTTCGACCAGGAGGCGCAGCTCCTCTTCGGCGTGACGCCCCCGACGTTCACCGATGCGCACTTCGATTCGCTGCTCGCGCAGCTCGACACGCTCGTGCCGGGCCGCGGGACGCTCGCGTCCCGCGTGCAGCGCTTCCGCCGCGCGGTGACGATCCCGCCGGCGCTCGTCGACACGGTGTTCAAGCGCGCGATCGCCGAGTGCCGCGCGCGCACGGCCGCGAGGTTCGACCTCCCGGCGGGCGAGCGATTCGACCTCGAATACGTGCAAGGCACGTCGTGGAACGCCTACAACTGGTACAAGGGCGGCCTCGTCTCGCTGATCCAGGTGAACACCGACCTGCCGATCGCGATCGACCGCGCGATCGACCTTGCGTGCCACGAGGGCTATCCGGGGCACCACGTGTACAACGCGCTCATCGAGGAGACGCTCGTGCGCGGGCGCGGTTGGGGGGAGTTCGCGTTCTATCCGCTCTTCAGTCCGCAGTCACTGATCGCCGAAGGGAGCGCGAACCTCGGCATCGACATGGCGTTCCCCGAGCCGGCGCGCACGGCGTTCGAGCGCGATTCGCTCTTCCCGCTGGCGGGGCTCGACCCCACGCTGGCCGAGCGCAATGCGGCCGTGCGCCGCGTGAACGAGCGACTCAACTACGCGCGCAACGAGGTCGCTCGGCGCTACCTCGATGGGACGATCGACCGCCCGACAGCCGAGCGCCTCATGCAGCGCTATTGGCTCAGCACGCCCGAGGCGGCGGCGAAGACGGTGAACTTCATCGAGACGTACCGGTCGTACGTGATCAACTACAACTACGGCCGCGACCTCGTGGCGGAGTGGGTCGCGCAGCGCGGTGGCGACGAGGCGACGCGCTGGAGCGCGTATGAGGCGTTGCTGCGGAGCCCTGGTTACCTGGGCAGATGAGATTCACCGCCGCGCTAGCGGATCTCCTCGACCACCCCGCCCCGCGTCAGCTTGATCGCCTTCACCTCGTCCTTCCCGAGCACGCTCCAGATCAGCGTCACGTCCTTCTCCACCGGCAGGTCGCAGAGCAGCCATTCCCCGTTCGCGTCGGTGACCGTCTCGCGCACGTGCTCGCGCTCGGTCATCTCCGTCCGGTCGACGACGACGAGCGTCTTCCACGAGCCGCGCACCGCCACACGGTAGGCTGGCTGGCTGTCCGCGGCGATGAGTCGTCCCTTCGCCGCCGCGGTCGACGACGACACGACGCGTTCGGGACAGCTCGCCGTGAACTCCGAACGCGACGGCGGGAGCGGGTCCACCTGGAGCACCGGCCGACCGGCGCCCAGCACCGCGTTCACGCGCCCGCCGGTGACGCGGTGCCCGGTGATGTCGACGAGCGTCATCTGCGACTGCACGAACGTCGTGTTCCCCGACGCGCTGCGGTAGCCGAGCAGCGGCGTGCGCTGGTGCCAGTGGATCGCGACCCATTCACCGTTCGAGGCGCGCGCGAACTCGATCGCGCCGCCGGCCTCCGAATGGCGCTCCTCGCGCGGCAGGTTCTCGTAGCGGAACGTGATCGAGCGCAGCCCGCCCGTCGCGCGGTCGAAGACGTACTCGCCTTCGACGTCGATGAGCCCCTTCCGCTCGCGCGCGGGCTCGTACTCGACGATGAGTTCCTTCGCCGTCGCGCGCTTCAGCTCGAAGCAGTGCGTCTCGGCGAACCAGTCGGAGAGCAGCGTCTCGTGTCCCGGTGGCGCGAACGCGCGCTCGCCGTTGATCGTCGCGAAGAAGCCGCGCCGCTCGAGTTCCGCCGTCGGGACCTCCTCGAACAGCGGCGGCGGCGAGCCCGACTCGCGACGCATCATCGTATAGAGCGTATCGACGCCGTTCTTCGCCGTGCGATGCGAAAACGCCGTCGTGCGCGCCTCGGCGTCGGGTCGGCCGATGCGGTACCGCGACGCGAGCA
Organism: uncultured Gemmatimonadaceae bacterium; assembly: GCA_964428985.1. Classification (GTDB taxonomy): domain Bacteria; phylum Gemmatimonadota; class Gemmatimonadetes; order Gemmatimonadales; family Gemmatimonadaceae; genus Pseudogemmatithrix. The sequence continues at coordinate 6,006 of CAYSAR010000113.1, forward strand.
GCACCTTGCGGGCCTCGCCCATCACGAGCTGGATCGCCTCGCGCCCGTCACCACGTCCGCCGCAGGTCGACGCGCCGCGCGGCGCCTTCGCCGGGAGCGCGACCGCGGCCGCGCCGAGCACCACGCGGACCGAGTCGCGCTCGCCGTCGCGGAACGTGCGCGTGAAGAGCGGGGTCGGCTCGAGGCCGACGCGCTCGGCGACGAACGCGAGCGGCCGCGCCGAATCGACGAAGAACGCGAAACCGCCGGTCGCGCCGGTCACCGCATGCGCGACGTCGCGGCCGGCCGTGTCGCGCGCGACGATGATCGTGCCGGGCGCCGGGGTCGTGCCGTCGGCGAGGTAGGCGGTGCCGGCGAGGCGCTGGGCGCTGGCCGGCACCGATGTCGCGGCGAGGACCGCGAGTGCGCAGGCTAGCGCGGGGCGGGGGCAGGGTCGCATTCTCAAATCTTCATGAATACGCCGAAGAAGGGGAAGCCGTTCGACCGATCGATCGTGGAGGGCCCCATCCTCGGCGCGGTCTGGCGCATCGGGTGGCCGACCATGCTCCAGAACCTGATCGGCGGCATGCAGGGAATCATCGACCATGCGATGGTCGGGCACTACGTCGGCTTCACCGGCAACGCCGCCGTCGGCGTCTCGTTCCAGATCTTCCTCGTCGTCATCGTCTTCACGATGTCGCTGTACACCGGCATGGCCGTCATCGTCGCGCGCTTCGTCGGCGCCGACGACGCCGAGACGGTGAACCGGACGGTCTACCAGGCGTTTCTCGCGTCCGTCCTGCTGTCGATCGGCGTCCTCGCGCCGGTCGGGTGGTTCATCGCGCCGGCGCTGCTCGATCTCGTGAACGCCGCCCCCGAGGTGCAGGCCGAGGCGCTGCCGTACCTGCGCACGATGTTCGTCGGCAGCTTCGGCATGATGATGTTCTTCCTGCTCGGCGGCGCGCTGCGCTCGGCCGGCGACGCACGCACGCCGCTCCGACTCGGCATCGCGCTCACGGTCACGAACATCATCCTCAACATCATCCTGATCCGCGGGTTGGGACCGATTCCCGCGTTCGGCACGATGGGCGCCGCGCTCGGCACCGTCATCTCCGGTGCGCTCGTGAGCGGCGTCGGCGTCTGGATGCTCCTCTCGGGAAAGCTCGTCATCCAGTGGTCCCGCGGGATGGACCTGCGCCTCGACTTCAAGGTCATCCGGCAGCTCTTCCGGTTCGGCCTGCCGGCGGGCCTCCAAGGCATCGCGATGAACGTCGCCGGCGTGCTCCTCCTGCGGTTCATCGGTTCGCTGCCGCAGAGCGCCGAGGCGCAGGCGGCGTATGCGGTCGGCTACTCGGAGCTCTTCTCGTTCATCACCTGGACGTCGGTCGGGCTCATGGGCGCGGTCGCGGCTG
>CAYSAR010000114.1:0-7392 GCA_964428985.1 uncultured Gemmatimonadaceae bacterium
GGATGGCGCGTGCGGGAAGCGGACGCGGACATCGAGACCTCGAAAGTTGGAAGGCCCGGGGATGGGCCCCTCAGGATACCACATTACGACAGTCGCCGGGGCCGTGGCGTTGCCCGTGGTCCTGTACGCTTCCGGTGAACGGAAAGTGCCGTGGGGACTGGCTTTAGGGGACGGTGCCGGCGGTGGCGGCCGCCTTGAGTGCCGCGAGTGGACCGACTAGCTTGATGGACCGGGCCAGGTAGCTCAGTTGGTAGAGCAGCGGACTGAAAATCCGCGTGTCGGCAGTTCGATTCTGCCCCTGGCCACTCGCTGGACCACTTTCGATGGACTGCAGGGACCCATAGCGCCCGGCCTCAGGCCGGGCGCTATCGTTTGCGGTCAGGCGGCGGCGGGTTCTGCGATCCGCCGCGTGCGGCGCAACTCGAGCGTGACGATCACGGTGAGGATCGTGATCGAGACGGCCGAGATCGCGCACCACGGACAGAACGAATCCAAGACGAAGAACTCGTAGTACTTGAGTCGCAGCGTGAAGAGGAAGGCGCCGTAGATGAGGAAGGCGAGCGCGGTCGCGATGCGGCGGCTGTCGGCGAGCCGCTCGCTCGTGCCGAGGAGCGCGGTGATGAGGATGAGGGTATACCCGACGGCGCCGATCAACGCGACGTCGACCCCGAGGAACCAGCTCCACTGGCTGCCTTGTACGACCGCGCAACCATGGCCGCCCCCGCACGAGAGACTCCCGGCGAGTCCGAGCTTCCAGAGGTGCAGATAGGTGGCGACGAACGCGTTGAGGAGCGCGACGAGCGCGATGACTTGGCGGTAGGTTAGACGCATCGACCCGGAACATTACCATGACGAGACTCTCCGTAGCCATCCTCGCTTCCGCCGCCGTGGCCGCCGCGCCGCTCGCGGCGACGGCCCAGTCCGCACCGATCGCGATCACGAATGTCACGGTGATCCCGATGGACGGCGATCAGCTCCTGCGCGACCAGACGGTCGTGATCCGCGAAGGACGGATCGAGACGCTCGGCGCATCGGCGCGCACGCCGGTGCCGCAGGGCGCGACGCGCATCGAGGGGCGCGGGAAGTTCCTCATGCCGGGGCTCGCCGAGATGCACGCGCATGTGCCGCCCGGCAACCCGACCGAGGAACAGCTCGCCGACATCATGTTCCTCTACGTCGCCAACGGCATCACGACGATCCGCGGCATGCTCGGCGCGCCGTATCAGATCGAGCTGAAGGCGAAGCTCGCGAGCGGCGCGATGCTCGGACCGCGCTTCTACCCGGCGGCGCCATCGCTCAACGGGAACAGCGCGCCGAACCCCGAGGCCGGTGTCGCGCACGTGAAGGCGGCGGCGCTCGCCGGCTATGACCTCATGAAGATCCACCCCGGCTTCAGCCGTGCGACGTGGGACGCGGCCGTCGCCGAGCTCAAGGCGCAGGGGATGACGTTCAGCGGCCACGTGCCGATGGCGGTCGGCGTCGTGCACGCGATGCAGAGTGGCATCTCGAGCATCGACCATGTCGATGGCTATCTCGAGGCGAGCGTCGCCGACAGCGGCGTCTACGCGCGCCAAGGCGCGACGTTCGGTGACGTGATCGCGTCGGTCGACCCGTCGAAGTTCCCCGCACTCGCGCGGATGGCGCGCGACCTCGGCGTCTGGAACGTGCCGACGATGTACCTCTGGGAGAACTTCTATAACGATCGCACGCCCGAGGAACTTGGCGCACTGCCGGAGATGAAGTACGCCCACCCGAACCAGGTGAACGGGTGGATGAACCAGAAGCGCAACCGCGCGCTCGCGGACCAGAACCAAGGGATGACGCCGGAGCGGCGCCAACGCTATCTGGCGCTGCGGCGGCAGATGCTCAAGGCGCTCGCCGACGCCGGCGCACCGCTGCTCATGGGGACCGACTCGCCGCAGATGTTCAACGTGCCGGGCTTCGCGCTGCATCGCGAGCTCCAGGTCGCGCGGGCGGCGGGACTCACGAACCGACAGGTGCTCGAGAGCGGGACGCGCAACGTCGGTCGGTACGTGCGCGAGGAACTCAACGAGGACGGCGCGTTCGGCGTCGTGGCCGCCGGCCAATGGGCCGACCTCGTGCTGCTCGATGCGAACCCACTCGAGGACCTCGCGAACCTCACGCGCCGCAGCGGTGTGTTCGTGCGCGGCCGCTGGGTGAGCGCAGAGGAGATCGAGGCGGGACTCCGGCGCATCGCCGCGAAGTATGCGGCGCTGCGGCAGGGAGGGGAGTGATGGCGAACACGGTGAAGAAGCTCACGCCCGTGCCCATGGTCGACGCGATCGAACCCTGTCTCGCGTTCTGGGAGCCGGTGTCTGCTAGAACCGATCGAAACGCGGATTCACCACCGTATTCAGGATCGACCCGAAGGTGAACGAGATGCCGGCGTACGCCCCGATCCGGTAGTCGGTCGCGAGCGCGCGCTGCCGCGTGAGGACCTCGTCGTCGCTCGCGTCGCCGCGCGGCAGGTAGAGCTGGTCGTTCACCTTCTCCGCGTTCGCGCCGAACTCCACCGACAGTCCGCGCGTGAGGCGGATGTCGACGTTCGCGTCGAGTTCGATGCTGTAGAGTTGCGTGTCGTGCAGATAGCGCGCATGCTCGAGACTCGCGAAGAACGACCCCCACGGCTGGCGCGTCTCGGCGGCCAATGCGGCGCGCAGAATGCCGCGTGTCTCGGCGTCCCGCTCGAAGATCGTCGTTTCGATGTAGTCGAAGTGACGCACGCCAATCGAGACCGCGGCGATGAACTGGCGGCTCGTCGCCTCGCGCCAGGGATAGAAGTTGTACTCGGCGCCGACCTGCGCGTATGTCGCGAGGTCCTGGTTGTCGAACTGTGAGCCCGATGCCTGCGCCGCGGTCGCGACGGACCAGTGCTGGGACAGGCTCTTGATCACGGCTGTCTCGAACTCCCAGTCGCGGAGCGCGAACGTGACGGTGCCGCTGTCGAGCTCGAAGGAGTTCGACTCGTACTCGTACTCACTCTCGATGATGATCTTCCAGCGCTCGGTGATGCGCGAGGCGGAGAGCGAGCCTTCGATCGAGTACGACGACGACTGACTCTCGGCGTCGCCATTGCCGAACGCCGAGGCGCGGTAGACCCAGTTGTTCCAGCGGTCGCGAACGACGGTCCGCGGCGCCTCGCCGGGAGCGGGAGCCTGGTACGCGACGGAGAGACGCGAGGCCGAGGTCGTGTGGATGACGTAGGGGACGAGCGCGAGCTTGATGACGCGCGCCATCTCGCGACGCCGCGCGTCGTCGGTGCTGTTCGGCGGCACCGTTGTGCGCACCGTGTCGGAGCGCGAGGCGAACCGACCGGCGCCGAGCGTGACGAGCGTGTACTCGCTGCCACCGGCTCCCGTCTCGAGGCCCGTCACGAGGAGGTGTACCTCGGCGTCGAGGCGATCCTGCGTCCAAACGATGTACGGAAGCTCTGTGACGAAGAAGTCGCGGTCGCAGCCGTCGGCGCGGCAATCGAGGAAGACAGTCAGGGGCGCGGACGGGGTGCCTTGGGCCGAGAGCGTCGCCGGCCTCGGGGCGAGGAGGGCGAGCGCGAGGCAGGTCGCGACGGAAATCAGGCGCATCCGCTCAAACTACAGGTGTAGAAGAAGCGAAGCAACCGTTTCGTGAATGATTCCCTTGAGGAATGCGAGGTGCGGAGATAGGAAAGTGCCTTCAACGCCAAGACACCGAGGCCGCCGAGAGGCTCCGAGGTCGGTCCCTCGGCGGCTCGGCGTTGAAGGTGGTTCCCCGCACCCCCACCCGCACGACTCCCTACTCGTGCTGCCGCAACCCCAGCCGGATGATCCGCTCCAACAGCTTCGGATACTCGATCCCATCGAAGTTCGCGGCCGCCGCGAATTCCTCGTGCTCGGCGATGTCGGGATTCGGGTTCGCCTCGAGGAAGTACGTCTTGTCGTCGGCGTCGAGTCGGAAGTCGATGCGCGCATAGCCCGATAGCTCGAGGATCCGATAGATGCGCTTGCTGTCGTGCAGCAAGCGCGCCTCGATGTCGGGATGCAGCTCCTGCGCCGCGCGGATCACGATGCCCTTCTTCGTCTGGTACTCGGGATCGTGCTTCGCGCGCGCCGTCGCGATGAGTGGCTGGTCGGGATCGCCCTTCTCGACGACGAGCTCCCAGGGCGTGAACGCGCGCAGGCGGTCGTTGCCGAGCACGCTCACGTAGAGCTCACGTCCCTCGATGAACTGCTCGGCGATCGCGTCGGTGCCGATGCGTTCGTGCACGAAGCGCACGCGCTCGGCGAGCTTCTCGTCGCTGTCGACGATCGACGCCTGCGAGATGCCGAGCGACGAGTGCTCGATGAGCGACTTCACGATGAGCGGGAAGCCGAGGCGGCGCGGGCGCGCGACGCGCCGTCCGATCGGGAAGACCGCGAAATCGGGAACGCGAATGCGGTGATACGCGAGCAGCTTCTTCGAGAGCGCCTTGCCGCGCGAGAGCATGAGTCCACGCGGGTTGCAGCCGGTGTACGGCACCTTCATGAGCTCGAGGAAGCTCACGACGTTGTGGTCGTAGACCGTCTCGCCGTGGAACTCCTCGAGCATGTTGAAGACGATGTCGGGCTTGAGGACGTCGATCGCCTCGCGCACCGGGCGCAGCTCCCACTGCACGCCGAGCACGTGGACGTCGTGCCCGCGCCGGCGCAGCGTGCCGATGACATCGAGCTCGGTCTTCAGGTCGAATGCCTGCTGCTTGCTGAGCGATGCGATGACGTCGGGGGGGACGAGGTCGGGATGCGTCAGCACGAGGATGCGGAGCCGTCTCATCGCGCGCGTCTCAGACGGCGATCCAGTCGCGCCGGCCTTGGCCGACGAGGAAGCTCATCGTGCGCGCGGTGAGCAGGACCATGAAATCGGTCAGCAACTGGCGTTCGTTGCCGACGACGCGCAAGCGCAGCTCGCGGCAGCGGCCGATCATGTCGGTGAGGACCTGGTCGAGCGAGAACTGGTACTCGCCCGTCCAGCGCGACACGATGCGACGGATGTCGGCGCGATGCCGACGCAGGAAGCTCGCGGCGGTCGGCTTCGCGCGATGGCGCGGGTCGCTCGAGAAGAGGCGGGTCAAGTCGTCGTCATACGTCTTCGGATACTCGACCGAATATATCGCGCGCCGATACGTGTAATGCATGAACAGCGTCTGCTTCTGCCGCGAGAGCGGATCGACCATGCGCCGCGAACGCACCGTCGGCGCGACGCCGGCGATCTCGGCCATGAGTCGATCGACATACTCGAGCTTCTGCAGCGCCGGCCATCCGGCGTAGCGCCGGCGCCAGTCGCTGCGCGGCTTGAGCCAGACCGCGAACGTCTCGGCGAAGTCCTCGTCGGGATGGCTCTGCGCGTACCAGCGGCGCAGGTGCTGCACGAAGCGCTTGCTCGCGGGGTTCGGCCGATACGCCTCGGGGTACTTCGTCGACGACTTGCCGAAGAGTCGCTGCCACTCCCGGCGGCGATGCAACCGGTAACCGTGCTGCATCGCGTGGCCGCACTCGTGGCGCATGATCTTCATGCACTCGTGATGCGTGCCGCCCTCGACTTCGATGAGTTGCGTGCGCTCGAGGCGCATGAGCCGGGGGTGCAGCAGATAGAACGGCACCGCGAAACCGGGCACCTCGGCCGGCGAGAACCACTCGTCGGAGACCCAGACGTGCGGCTTGAGGCGGATGTCGCGATCGGCGAGCTCCTTGTGCAGCTCGTCGACGCAATCCGCGACCCACGTCCCCTCGAGCCGCACATCGAGATCCTTGATGCGCAGCTCGAGGAGCCGTTCGTCGGTCCAATCGGCCCAGCGAGGCCGCCGCCGCGGACTCACACCGCGTCGGAAAGGCTGGTGAAGTTGAAGTCGCGCGACTTCACGGGTGGCACGACGCTGCCGCCGTCGCCGACGCGCACCGAATCGCCGATCGCCTCGATGTTGTTGAGCAGGAAGAGCGGCGAGTCGTTGAAGCGGAAGTTCTTGATGCTGCGTGCGATCTTCCCGTTCTCGACAAGGAACGTGCCGTCGCGCGTGAGGCCGGTGAGCACGAGTTGCCGCGGGTTCACGCTGCGCAGGTACCAGAGCCGCGTCACGACGACGGCGCGCTCGCTCGAGGCGATCATCTGCTCGATCGTCGAATCACCGCCGAGCATCTTGAGGCCGCCCCCGCCAAAGCCGCCGCCGCCGGTCGGCGTGTTCCCGGTGCGCTGTGCCCAGTAGCGGTCATACGCCAACTGCTTCAGCACGCCGTTCTCGACCGACACCTGACGCGTGAGCGGCAGGCCGGAGCCATCGAACGGCGCGCCGAGGATCTGTGGGTCGGCGGGATCGGTGAGGAGCGTGACGCGCGAATCCATGATGCGTTCGCCGATCTTCGTGCCGCCGCCGGGCTTCGCCATCGCCGAGCGGCCTTCGTCGGCGGCGCGCGCGCCGAGCGCACCGCGCACGGAGCCGATCAGGTCGGAGACTGCCTGCGGCTCGAAGATCACCGTGTAGCGACCGGGCTCGATCGCGACGGGATTCCGCGACGCACGCGCCTTCGTGATCGCGCGCTGCGCGACGCCGGCGAAGTCGATCTTGTGCCAGTCGTTCTCATCGGCACCGACCCATCCCGACCCCGTGCCGTCGTTCGTGCGCACGGTGAGCGTATAGTTCGCGCTCGTCGAGCGATGGTACGCGAAGAGACCGGCGCTGTTGCCCATCGCCCGCGCGCTCGCGCCGCAATCGATGAAGCCGGCGACGGTGAGGTCCCCGGCGCGTCGCGCCGGCTCGAGGGCCGTCACCGCCGCCTTCGCGCGGTCCTCGGCCGAGAGGTTCGCCGTGGAATCGAACCAGGCATCGATCGTCGCGTACTGCTGTGGGCCGAGTGGCGGCAGGTACTCGGGGTCCTCGGGCGCGAGCTTCGCGAGCGCCTCGGACTGCGCGACGGCGCGCGCGAGACCGTCAGGCGAGGTGTCGTTCGTGTTCACGCTCGCGGCGCGCTTGCCGAAGACCGAGGTGATCGAGATGCCGGCGTCGTCGGAGATGCCCGACGTGGACATCTGGTTGTCGGCGAAGCGCAGGTTCGTCTGGTACGTGCTGCCGACCTGCACCGTGCAGGCGTCGGCCTTGGAGAGGCGCAACGCACGCTGGACGATGTCCTCGCACTCGGCGCGCGAGAGGACGACCGCCTCGTCGAGCACGCCATGGCGCTCGGCCTCGCGCAGCGCGATGAGGCGCTTGGGGGAATCGAAGGTGTGACGGATGCTCACGACGCGCGCCCCGTGTTGAGGACGTTGATGTTGCGGAAGAGACAGGGTGGGCAGCCGTGGCTCACGGCGTTCGACTGGCCGGGCTGGCCCTTGCCGTCGTTGAAGGTGCCGCCGAGCTCGTACGACGAC
>CAYSAR010000115.1:0-7386 GCA_964428985.1 uncultured Gemmatimonadaceae bacterium
CGTTCGTCGACATGTTGAAGCGCGGCGAGACGATCTACCCGCAGCGCAAGTAGTAACCGGCGCGCGTCACGCCGCCGCGAGCACCTCGCGCTCAAGCCGCGCGTAGCTCGATTCCATGCCGTCGACCATGCCCGCGCCGAGCGCCATGTCGCGGACCTCCTTGCTCGGGTAGGTGATCACGAGTGAGAGGAGCGTGCCGCCCGCGACCGGCGTCAGCGTGAGCTCGTTCTTCGCGCCGGGTCCTTCCATGCCGATCATGCGCTCGGTCGTGACCTCGCGGTACGGCGCCTCGGACTCGAGCAGTTCGCCCTCGAAGCCGAAGCGTTGCGTGCCGTCGTTCATCTCCCACTCCTGGCGGAACGGGTCGCCGACCTTCTTCGAGACCTCGCAGGTGACCATGCGCCAGCCGTCGGGGCCGGTGAGCCACTGCTTCATGAGCTTAGGCTCGTGGTGCGCGCGCCAGACATCCTTCGGCGTGCCGCGGATCACGCGGCTCACGCGGATCGTCGTGTCGCTGAGGATCTTCGACTCGGTGAGGCGGCTCGCGGCGAACGACGCGAGGTCGGCGACGACGGCGTCGATCTGGCTCATCGCCGACTTCATGCCCTCGAGCATCTGCATCTTGTCGACGAGGAGCGCCATCGCCTCGACGTTCGGGAAGCGCGTAACGGTCGTGACGCGGGCGCCCTGCTTCGTCTTCTCGAACGTGAACGTCATGCGCACCGTCGGCAACTCGTCGTTCGGCGTGCCGTCGGCCTTGAAGAAGCCATCGTCGACCTCGATGAGCTTGCCGGCGTCGACCTTGCGGAAGCGGAACCAGCCGCCGGCGCGCGTGCCGTCGGGACCGGTCATGTAGTAGTGCGACTGGCCGCCGGGAGCCATGTCGTGGCGCGTGAACGTCGCGGGCCATTCGACGGGGCCCCAGAAGCGCTCGAGCTGGCGCGGGTCGGCGTAGGCGTCCCAGAGGCGTTCGACGGTGACAGGATAGTCGCCGACGACGGTGACGGTCAGCTCCTTGGGATCGGTGGCGGTGTTCGTGATCGGCATCGCTACTCCTATGGGGTTCGCTTCGGTCGCGGGGGGGAGGCCAGCACGGCGTCGAGCTGGCTGAAACGGGCCGCGTAGTGGCCCTCGAGCTTCGTGAGCAACGCGCGCGCGCGCGAGCCGCTCGGGGTTGCCGCGCACGAGGCGTTCGCGGCCCTGCGGGTGCTTCGTCACGAGCCCAGCCTCCTCGAGCACGGCGACCTGCTTCTGCACCGCAGCGAACGACATGTCGTAGCGGGGGGCGAGCGCCGAGACCGAGGCGGGCTCGCCGGTGATGACGCGGGCGACGATGTCGCGTCGCGTCGCGTCGGCGCGGGCGCGGAAGAGCCGGTCGAGGTCGGCATCGGAAAAATCGGGACGTACAACCATGTGGTTGTAGATTAGGGAAGTCGCGCCCAGCGCGCAAGGGGCAGGGCGGCTAGCCGCAGGTCCGTCTGTGGTCGAGCACCGCCAGGACGGTCCCGATCACCGCGCCGCCCACGAGTAACGGCGTGGCGGAGATCGACTTTCCTCCCCCGATGTTCGCCACGACGAGGATCGGCGTGGCCGCGATGAGGACGATGCCGACGGTGAGGAGGCCCACGCCCGCCCCTTGGACCATCGCGACGCCGATGCCGCGGTCGCATGTCGAGGGCAACGGCGGCAGTAAGTGCGGCGTGGGGGTGAGCTCCGCGAGATGCGACACGGGTCGCAGCGTCGGGGCGGGCATCTGCTGTGCGTCAACGCGCCGCGGTGCCGTGGCGAACGCGATCGCGCTCGTGGACAGCGCAAGCAGGAACAAGAGACGTTGCACCCGTATATTGTGCGACATGCCCTCCATCGACGAAAGATTCGCCCGCCTCGGCACTGACCACGCCCCGGGCCAGGAGGTCCGCCAGGCCCGCGCCGACAACGCCGCCGACCTGCACGGCGAGCCGATCCCCGGCACCACGGTCGACTTCTCGCATGGCGACGTGAACGACACCGCGTTCGCGCCGACGCCCGGTGCGTTCGAGGAGTTCGTGGCCGGCGTCGAGCGCGGCGGCTCGCAGGCGTACACCGAGTATCGCGGCGGCCTCGCGCTGCGCGAGCTGCTCTCCGATCGCCTCTCGCGCTTCACCGGGGCGCCGATCGCCGCCGCCGACGAGCTCATCATCACGCCCGGCACGCAAGGCGCGCTCTTCCTCGCGCTCGGCGCGACGGTGAATCCGGGTGATCGCGTCGCGATCGTGCGACCCGACTACTTCGCGAACCGCAAGATCGTCGAGTTCTTGGGCGGCGTGATCGTGCCGGTGGAGATGGAGTATCTCTCGCGCGAGACGGGCGCGGGGCTCGACCTCGACCAGCTCGAGGCCGCGTTCAAGTCAGGCGTGCGGACGTTCCTCTTCTCGAACCCGAACAACCCGGCGGGCGTCGTCTACACGGCCGACGAGATCGCACGCATCGTCGCGCTCGCCGCGGCGCATGGCGTGACGGTCATCGTCGACCAGCTCTATTCGCGCCTCGTTTACACGGGAACGACGTACACGCACCTGCGCGCAGCGGGGATCCCTGGCGCGCAGGTGTTGACAATCATGGGGCCGTCGAAGACTGAATCTCTGAGCGGCTACCGACTCGGCGTCGCGTTCGGCGCGGCGCACTTGATCGATCGCATGGAGAAGCTGCAGGCGATCGTCTCGCTCCGCGCGCCGGGATACTCGCAGGCCGTGCTGCGCACCTGGTTCGCCGAGCCCGAAGGGTGGCTCGCCGACCGCACGGCGAAGCACGAGGCGATCCGCGATGACCTCATGCGCGTGTTCGCCGAGATGCCGGGCGTGCGCGTGCGGTCGCCGCAGGCGGGGAGCTACCTCTTCCCGCGACTGCCGAAGCTCGGCGTGCCGCTGCATACGTTCGTGCGCGCGTTGCGCGTGCAGGCGAACGTCATCGTGACGCCGGGGACGGAGTTCAGCCCGGACCGCACCGACAGCATCCGCCTCAACTTCTCGCAGAACCACGAGGCGGCGGTGCAGGCGGTGCAGCGGATCGGGGCGATGCTCGAGCGCTATCGGGCCGACGCCAGCGCGATGGCTGCCGACGCGGCCGCCGGCGCGCGCTGAGCGATGGCGATCAAGGTTTATGGCTTCCGCAGTTGCGACATGGTGCGCGACGCCCGGAAGTGGCTCGATGGGCAAGGCGTCGCGTACGAGTTCTTCGACTACCGCAAGGACGCGCTCGATCCGAAGGTGATCGATGACTGGTTCAAGCGCGCGGGGTGGGAGACGGTGTTCAACCGGAACTCGACGACGTTCAAGGAACTCCCCGAGCGCGCGAAGGCAGGCATCGATGCGAAGCGGGCGAAGGCGATGATCCTCGAGCAGACGAATCTCATCAAGCGGCCGGTGCTGGATACGGGGAGGGGATTGGTCTTCGGGTTCAAGCCGGCCGCTTGGGAGAAGGCGATTCGGGGGTGAACTGCCACTCCCGCGCGAGCACCCAGCTCTGCACCAACGTGGCGAGCGACCCCGCCCCCATCGACAGCGCGACCGCACTCGACGCCGACCAAAGGAAGACCAGCGTCCCGGCCCCAACGACGAGCGCGAGCACCGCGACCGCGTTCGCCGGCAGCGTCGACGAACCGCTCGCCGACATCGCGTTCGCCATGACGATCGCCGTGAGCACCGAGACGCCCCACGCGAGGAGCGCGTCCGGTCGCGCGAGCTCGGCGACCCAGAGGAAGCGCACCTTCGCGCCGAGCCCGCGACGCGTCGCGCCGAAGAGCGCGGCGAAGAGCGGTGCCTGGATCGCGAGCGCGGCGATGCCGTCGGCCGAGAAGAGGCGGAGGCCGTTCGCTCGATAGAGCGCCTGTGTCTCACGCAGGAGTGCGGCCGGATCGTTCGCGTGGCGCGCGCGCAGTCGCTCGAGCCGCGGCTTGAGCTCGGCGAGCAACGCCTGCCGCTGCCGCGCCTGGCGCGCGATGCGCAGCGTCAGCGGGAGCAGCGCGATGCGCAGCCCGAAGGAGACGACGAGCACCGCCGCCCCCAGGCTGCCGCCGCACGCGTGGGCGACGGTGACGATCGCGGCACGGACGAGTTCGACGAGTGACTCCCACATGGCATGGCTCGCGTGAAGGGATGAGTTGGTCTGTCTGCCCTACGTTGACGCGATCGGTCGAGTGTCGGCAAGGACGTGTGCCGGTGTGGATCGATCCGCTGGCGGGCATCCAGAGCGCCGGCCGTACCCTGCGCAGATGGAGTATTGCGCCCCCTTCGACGCCGAGCGTACGCTATGGGCATGCCAGCCCTCGACCGCATCTGGACTCGCGAGGAAGTCCTCGCGCTCCCCGACGATGGGAATCGGTACGAGTTGGTCGACGGGGAACTGCTGGTGAGTCCGAGTCCGCGGGTGCTGCACCAGCTGGCTGTCTTGGAGCTCCTCATGTTGCTCCATCCGTACGTGAGGAAGCACCGGCTCGGCACGCTGCTGCACTCGCCGGCGGATCTCGACTTGCGCGCTCGGCAGCTCGTGCAACCGGATCTCTTCGTCGTGTCGCGCGATGCGGGGATGCCTCCTCGCGAGTGGCGCGACGTCGGAATCCCGTTGATCGTGATCGAAGTCCTCTCACCCAGCACCGCGCGGCACGACCGCGTCGTGAAGCGTCGGCGGTTCCAGCGGTCGGGCGTCCCGACGTACTGGATCGTCGACCTCGACGCGCGCATCGTCGAGCTGTGGACGCCCGACGCCGAGCGACCGGTCATCGCGACCGAGTCGCTGCGCTGGCAGCCCGACGAGACGCTGCCTGAACTGCGAATCGATCTCGAGGCGTACTTCGACGCGGTGTTCGGCGAGGTCGAGAGCGACGCTCCGTAGGGCGTCGCCGAACGATTCATCCTTGGCGACGACGAAGATGTCTGGCTGGACGAGCGTGTCCGCGCTCCATGAGATGTCCGCCGCGACGCCGAACGCTGTCAGACGCGATGGGCATAGCCACAGCGTACGCTCGGCGCCGGGGGGAACGCAATAGTGCACCCGCGCATCGTACCGCTCAGCTCCGGCGTCGCGTCAGCATTCTGGTGCGCGCCAGAGCCTCACCGCGCCAAGAAGAGACTCGAGTAGTTACCGCAGCGCAGCCGGAATCGCCGGCGTCGCCTCCGCCCGCGACCGCACATACGCCGCCAGCGCGCACGCCTTGCGCCCGACCTCCTCCAGCCGATGCCCGTCGAGCAACCCCATCAACAGGGCGGCGGTGAATGCTTCCCCCGATCCGACGAAGTCGACGATCTTCGCCTCGGGCGAGGCGACCTCGACCTCCTGCGTCCGTGTGCGCAGCAGCGCGCCGCGCGTGCCACGCGTCAGCACCGCCACGCGCAGGCCGAACTTCTCGCAGAGCGCGAGCAGCACGTCACTGTCGGTCGCGCCGCGGATCGCGCAGCGGCGGGCGACCTCGGGCAACTCGTACTCGTTGAGCTTCACCGCGTTCGCGAGCGTGAGTGACGTGCGGATCGTCTCGGAATCGTAGAAGTCCTGGCGCAGGTTCACGTCGAAGAGCCGCCACGCCTTCGGCGACGTCGCACCCGCCGCATGCCGCACGGTGTCGAGCGACTTCCGCGACCGCTGCACGAGCGTGCCGAACGTGAGCGCCTCGGCGCGTTTCACGACGCGCTCGATGTCGCCTGACCAACTCAAATGGTCCCAGGCGGCATCGTCCGAGAACTCGTACTTCATCGTGCCCTTGAGGCCGGGCTTGATGAGCACCGTGCCGGTCGGATGCGTCGCCATGCGCGCGACGGTCGCGCGATGCACGCCGGCGGCGTCGAGCTTGCTGTACGCCATGTTGCCGAGCGAGTCGTTGCCGACGGCACTCACGAGCCAGGACTCGGCGCCGAGCGCGGCGAGGTGCATCGAGACGTTCGTCGCGACGCCGCTCAGCTGCGCTTCCTTGGGGAAGCGATCCCAGAGGACCTCGCCCACGCTGACGACGACGGGCTTGATGCGTTGGATGTTCTGCGAGCGGCGCGAGATGCGAGGCGCGCGGAGCTGTTGGGAGGGGCGGGCGGGCATCGCAGACTGAGCTGACGGTGGGCGGGAGCCCGACAAATAGAACGCGGCCGGGGCAGGATCGCCACCATGCCCCGGCCAGGTCGATCCCCGGCCGCTACTCCGGCACCGGCGCCGCGCGCTGGCTCGGAGGGATCACGCGAGGCAGTTGCGGGTGGGGGATCAAGGGGAACTCTCCCGTCAACGACTCGAGATAGGCGACCACGGCCTCCACCTCGTCCGGCGTGAAGCTCCGCCGCAGCTGCACCTGGCCCATGATCGAGACCGCCTCTTGGAGTGTCGTAGCGGAGCCGTCATGGAAGTAGGGCGACGTGAGCGCGACGTTCCGCAGCGGCGCGACCCGGAAGACGTGGCGGTCCTCGGCGCGTCCGGTGACCGCTGCGCGACCGAGGTCGGCCGAGCCCGCGACGTGCGAGAAGGCGGCGAAGGAGCGCCCGCCCAGCAGCACGCCGTTGTGACACCCGATGCAGCCCGAACTCTGGAAGAGCGCGAGCCCCTGCTTCTGCCGCGCGTCGAGCGCGGCCGTGTCACCCGCGAGATAGCGATCGAAGGGTGCGCCCGGCGTGATCAGCGTGCGCTCGAACGCCGCGATCGCCCGGGCGAGGTTGTCGAACGTGAGAGGATCGGACTCGCCTGGGAACGCGGCTTGGAAGAGTGGCCCGTATCCCGTGTCACGCAGGCGCTGGACGGCCTCGTCGGGCGTCAGGTCCATCTCGACATGCGCTTGGATCGGACCTTTCGCCTGTTCCTCGAGCGTCGGTGCACGACCATCCCAGAACTGCGACTCGAGGAACGCCGCATTGTAGACGGTGGGACTGTTCCGCGACCCGGTGCGCGCGCCTTCGCCCATCGCCACGGCGCGGGCATCCACGCCCGCGGCGCCGACGACATGGCAGGTGTTGCAGGAGATGATGCCCGAGCGCGAGAGCTTCGGCTCGAAGAAGAGCTTATGGCCGAGGTCGATTCGCTCGGGAGTCCCCGGGTTGTCCTGCGGATGCTGCGCCGTCGCCGGTAGCGGTTCGAAGAGCGGCGAGACGCCCGCGGGGCGCTGTCCGCCACGCGCGGGATCCTCCGCGTCGCCGCCGCGTCCACAGGCAAGGCCGAGTAGCACGGCCGCCGTCGCGGCCACGATCCGTGAACGGGAGGTAATCACCATCGTCAGCACGCCTCGGTTCAAAGGTGGGGGGTAGGTGGCGATTGCATATCGCCATTCTACCCTCGCCGGCCGACGACCGCATCAATCGCCCAGCGCGCGGCAGGAGGTCGCGGGACAACATGCAGGCGGTGAGATCGACGATCTGTAGACGCCCCTCCGGTACCTATCCCGCG
>CAYSAR010000116.1:0-7384 GCA_964428985.1 uncultured Gemmatimonadaceae bacterium
ATGAGCGGGATGACGACGGCGGCCCGTTCGGTCTCGGCGGCGTGCGTCGCCGTCGCGGGGCCGCGGGACTTGATCGCCTTGCGCAGCGGCTCGCGGGTCGCGGCGACGACCTCGTCGAATAGATAGCGGCCGGTCTCCGGATACTTGCCGAGCTCAGCCATCGCGAGGAATGAGACCTCGGTCTGGCCGGGCTCCTGGAAGTGTTCCCAGATGCGCTTGAGGCGGGTCTGGAGCGTGGTCTCGACGCCTTCGCGCGCATCGCGATCGAGCGCGGCCTTGACCGACCCCTCGATGCGGTCGCGGATCAGCTCGACGAGCAGCTGCTCCTTCGAGTCGAAGTGGTGGTAGAGGCAGCCCTTGGTGACGCCGATGCGCTCGGCGACGAGTTCGAGGGTCGCATGCTCATAGCCGAGTTCGGAGAAGACGGCGAGGGCGCCGTCGAGAATTTCCCCGCGGCGGAGCTCGGGCGCCATGCGCAGCCGTGGGCGGGGCTTCCGCTCGCGGGAACGTCGGTTCTCACCCGGCTGTTGATGAGGCGTCACCATCAGGGTCACCTCGGCTGTGCCGTTGAAGGTGGACGGGGCCGGCGGGGGACAACATAGCACCGGGCGCACCGGGCGCACGTCCCCCCCAAGCTTGACGTACCGACTGGCTGGTATGTAAAATTAACATACTGAGCGGTATCTTGGCTCGTCCTGCCGCCCAGGCCATCGGACACAACCCGGACAGCCCCAGCATCTCTTCGGAGGTTTGTGATGTCGTACGGCAAGTCGACGGCAGCCGCCGCGCTGCTCGTGTCGCTGCTCGTGCCGGCCGTCGCGTCGGCCCAGTATGGCGACACCGGCGACAGCGAGCGTCCCACCATCCACGTCCTCGGTCATGTCGGCGCGATGCAGATCATCCGCGACCTGAACATCGAGAAGACCGACAAGCTCGCCGGCGGCGTCGCCTTCGGCGCCGGCGTGGGCATGCAGGTCAACCCGAACCTCGCGTTCCGCGTGAACGTCGACTACTCGCCGAGCGAGGGCGACGGGTTCAGCACGAGCCCGTTCACCGGTGAGTCGCTCAACCGCACGTTCTACGGCGTGGACATGCAGGTCCGCGCGACGAACGAGAAGGGCATCTTCCCCTTCTTCGCGCTGGGCCTGGGCGGCGTCTCGGTCGGCACCCCGACCGATGACAGCTTCGCGACGTTCGCCGGCAAGGGCGGCTTCGGCATCGACTACATGCCGTCGACGGGCCCGCTGAGCTTCTTCGGCGCCGGCAACGCCTACCTTTACAAGTTCGACGCCTACTCGTACGAGCGGTGGCAGGTCGACATGCTGTGGTCGGTGGGTGTGAAGTACCGCCTCACGAACTGAGATTCGTTCGGTGGATGGTGAAGGGGCGCGACTGCGAAGCGGTCGCGCCCCTTCTTCGTTCGATGCTGGAAGAGAGAGTAGGGAAGAAGCCCGGCGATACGACTCGCGGGGAATGACGAGAGGTGCAGGGTGCGAGGAGCTGCGCAGCTCCTCGCACGGTGCACCTCTCGTCACTCCCCGCGACTCGCGTCGCCGGGTTACGTCCCTCGTCTCTCTTCCAGCACCTACGGGTTGCGAACAGGCACCGGCACCCTCGCCGCCGAATCGCCGCTGATCATCGGCGGTGGCGGCGGCAGCGGCTCGCCGATGATGTCGCCGAACCGCGTCGCGATGCCGACCTGCCGCGCCTGCTGGAGCACGCTGTCCGATGCCGCCTCGCGGCCGACGCGGGCGAGGCCCTCGGCCGTCAGGATTCCCGTGTTGAGCACCAGGAACGGGATGCCCCGCGACGGATAGTCGACCCAGTCGCCCTTCTTCACGAGCGACGCCGGCGACCGGTACTCGTTCCAGAGCGACTCACTGCGCGCGACGTCGACGAATCCTTCGCCCGGGATCCGCACGACGTTCGCGGATTCGCGCACCGTGTCCGGCATGATCTTGCGTGCCATGCCCTGCGTGACGATGAACGGTGCGAAGCCCAGTTCCTCGGCGAGGTCCGCCGACGTGCGGCTGAAGTGCAGCGTCCGCACGTCGTTGTCGAGCAGCATGCGGTAGACGAGGATGTCGGCGCGCGAGAGCACGCGCGGCGTCACGACGGCGCGGATGTTCCCCTTCTGGAGGATCTGCGTCGTGTTGATCGGGTTCATCAACGGGACCGAGTCCGCCTCGTCGAGCGTCATCTTGAGCACGGGGCCGTCGGGCTTCGCCCACTCGCGGCCCTTGTAGGCGCTGGGACCGTTCTCCGCGTCGTACTCGTAGACGGGCCGCTTGATCAGCTGGCGCGTGTACCAGTCAGTGTTGAGCAGCGACGTGTTCGCGACCGTGACGTCCTTGCGGACGCCGAGCACTTCCTGCGCGTACCAGAGCGGGAACGTGTCGTTGTCGCCGACGGTGACGAGGATGCCGTACGGCTCGACCGAGTTCAGCAGGTCGATCGAGAAGTCTGCCGTATCGGTCTCGCCGGCGCGCGACGAGGCGTTCCAGTTGCCGATGAGCGGCACGAACGCGAACGCGAGCACCGGGGACGCGATCATCCAGCTGCGCGTCGTCGGGAGATCGATCGTCTCCGTCCCGAGGCGCACCTTCTCGCTGCCGATCACGGCGGCGAGCGTCTCCCACACATACACGAGACCGAGCGCGGCCCAGACGCTCCAGGCCGAGAAGCTCCAGAGGAAGAAGTAGTCTCGGTCGCGGACCTCACGCTCGACGGTGTTCGCGAGTTCGGGGGCCTGCGACGCGCCGTACTTGAAGTTCAAGTAGTAAATCAGGACGAGCGTCAGCGTCAGCATCAACGGCCCGAAGAACGCGAAACTTCGAGGGTCGCGCCGGTAATGCACCCAGCCGCCGAGGATGCCGAGCAGCAGGAAGACCGCGGCGAGCGAGCCCTGGAGCCCCGGGTTCTCGCCATGCGCGTCGCGCAGCCACTGCCACTTGAAGTAGAGCCACCACATGCCGACCTGCGCCCCGAACGGTGCCTGGCGCTCGCTCAGCTCCGGCTTGCCGTACTGGCCGCGGTTGAAGTTGTACATGAACGCGTCGTACGTGCCCTTCGAGAAGGTGCACCCGATCGCGATGCCGTCGCGGCAGGCGGTCGGATCGCCCTCGTTGATCGGCGGATTGTGCGCGGCGCGAATCGGCTGGGTCGCGAATGGGCTCCCACCGACGACGAGTGCGACGACGCACAGCAGGACGAGCCGCCACCGCATGAGCACCTGCGGCCGCCGGATCAGCACGGCGATGCCGGCCGCCGGCAGCGCGAGCAGGCCGGCCATGTGGTTCGCGTAGCCGAGCCCGCTGATGTACGCGATGAGGATCAGCAGGCGGTCGGCCTTCGGACCGTCCGGGTCATCGCACCAGCGCACCGTGAGCCACGCGACGATCGCGAGGCCGACGAGCGAGACGGTGTAGACCTTCTCGTTGACGACCGACTGGCTCCAGACCGTGAACGCCGTCGCGCCGATGAGCACCGCGAGCGCGCCGCCGGCGATGCGCTGCCAGCGCTCGGTGAACCACCCGACGAGCACGCGCTCGGTGATGAGGAACCACATCGCCGCCGAGACGGCGCTCGAGATCGCCGCGAGCAGGTTGATGCGGATCGCGACCGTCGGTCCGATCGGGAGGATCGAGAAGACGCGCCCGAGGATCACGAAGAGCGGGTTCCCCGGCGGGTGCGGGAGCCCGAACGTGTACGCGGCGGCGATGTATTCGCTCGCGTCCCACATCGCCGTCTCGGGCGATAGGGTCACGAGGTAGAGGAGAAAAGTCAGCCCCCCCGCGATCGCGGCGGCGAGGTAGGAGGGGCGGTAGTCGAGTTCCGAGGCCATTCAGCAAAGCTACAGGTGGCGACTGACAGGTGGCAGAGGGCTGGGAGCAGGGGGCAGTAACCACAGTGGCACCCCGCGGACGGCAGAGGGTTGCCCCTGCATCGCCGTCACTGCCCTCTGCCTGCTGCCACCTATCAGTGTCTGAACGTCCTCCGCCCCGTGAACACCATCGCGATCCCATGCTCGTCGGCCGCCGCGATGACCTCCTCGTCCCGCACCGAGCCGCCGGGTTGCACGATCGCCTTGACGCCGGCCTGGGCCGCCTGTTCGACGCCATCGCGGAACGGGAAGAACGCGTCGGAACCGAGCACGGCGCCGGTCGTGTCATGACCCTGCGAGCGCGCCTTATGGACGGCGAGGAACGCCGCGTCCACGCGCGACATCTGTCCGGCCCCGATGCCGATCGTCGCGCCGTCGCGCGCGAGGACGATCGCGTTCGACTTGACGCTCGCGACGGCGCGCCAGGCGAACAGGAGGTCCCGATGCTCCGCCGACGTCGGCTGGCGCTTGCTCACCGCTCTCCAACCGGCGTCGTCGAGCACGGTCGAGGGACGCTCCTGCACGAGCACGCCGCCCCGCACGCGCTTGAGGTCGAGCGCGACGCCGGTCTCGCGCGCCGATCCCTCGAGCACGCGCAGGTTCTTCTTCGCGCCGAGGGCGGCGAGCGCCGCCGGCGCGAACGACGGCGCGACGATGCACTCGACGAAGAGCGACGCCACCGCCTGCGCGCACGCTTCGTCGACCTCCTGCGTGAACGCGATGACCGAGCCGAACGCGCTCACCGGGTCGCAGGCGAGCGCCTTCTGGTACGCCTCGAGCGGCGTGCGCCCCGTCGCAAGGCCGCAGGGCGTCGTGTGCTTCACGATCGCGCACGCGCACTCGCCGTGGAACGGATCGGCGGCGAGCATCGCGCCCTCGAGGTCGAGCAGGTTGTTGAACGAGAGTTCCTTGCCCCCATGTTGCCGGAGCGCGCCGAGGCCGGCGCCGGCGCGCTCGACGTAGAACGCGGCCGCCTGGCCCGGGTTCTCGCCGTACCGCAGCGACTGCGCCCGCTCGAACGCGACGGTCAGCCGCTCGGGGAAGCGTTCGCCGCGCTGCGCCGCGAACCAGCTCGCGATCGCCGCGTCGTACGCCGCGGTGTGCGCATACACCTTCTCGGCGAGGTCGCGACGCAGCTCGAGCGCGTCGCTGCCGTTCGCGAGCGCCTCGGCGACGCGCCCATAGTCCGCCGGATCGACGACGACCGTGACCGACGCGAAGTTCTTCGCCGCCGACCGCAGCATCGACGGCCCGCCGATGTCGATCTGCTCGATGACGTCGTGCGGCTGGATGCCGGCGCGCGCCGCCGTCTCGCGGAACGGATAGAGGTTCACGCAGACGAGGTCGATCGGCGCGATGCCATGCTCGCCGATCGCCGTCATGTGCTCGGTCAGGTCGCGACGCGCGAGCAGGCCGCCGTGGATCTTCGGGTGCAGCGTCTTCACGCGCCCGTCGAGCATCTCGGGGAAGCCGGTCAGGTCGCTGATGTCCTGGACCGCGAGGCCGGCGTCGCGCAGCGCCTTCGCGGTGCCGCCGGTCGAGACGAGCGTCCAGCCGAGCGAGCGCAAGGTGCCGGCGAACTCGACGAGGCCGGTCTTGTCGGAGACGGAGAGGAGGGCGGTTCTAGCCATTGGTCGTGAACGGGTGGCGCCGCGGTTCGGGCGCGAAGATGTCGAAGTCGAACTCGGGACGGCCCTCGACGCGGCCATCGGCGCCGAGGCGCACGGCGCCACGCGCGACGGCGGCGACGGCCCACGGGAAGAGGCGGTGCTCGACCGCGAGCACCCGGGCGCCGAGCGTCGCCGGCGTGTCGTCACTGCGCACGGGCACGGGCCACTGCGCGATGATCGCTCCTTCGTCGAACCGTTCGTCGACGAAGTGGACCGTCGGCCCCGACACGCGCGCGCCGGACGTGAGGACGGCCCGGTGCACGCGCTCGCCATACATGCCCTTGCCACCGAACGCGGGCAGGAGCGCCGGGTGCACGTTGAGCAGTCGGCCACGGAACGCCGCGACGATATCGGCGGGGACGAGACGCAGGTACCCCGCGAGCGCGATGAGGTCGATGCGATGCTCGGCAAGTGTTCGAGTCAGCTCCGCGCCGCGGTCCGCGGGGATCCACGCGGCGTGGACCGCGCGCGCGCGGGCGCGCTCGAGCGCCTTCGCGTCCTCGCGATCGCTGATGGCGAGCACGACCTCGGCCGGCGCGCTCGCGCCGAGGTCGTCGAGATGGTCGCAGATGGCCTGGAGGTTGCTCCCGCCGCCGGAGGCGAGCACGGCGACGCGCGCGCGGGGACTAGCCACGCGAGGAATCTACGGTGCGGTCGTGGCGAGGACGAGGTTGACCGCGGCGGCGAGGTCGGGGGCGACGTGCGATTCCCTTCTCGCACGCTCGACCTCATCCGGCGGTGAATCGTCCGACGGCACGAGGATGCCGAGCGGCGAACCGAGCGTGCGCGCCGGCGCGACGTCGCGCCAGCGGTCGCCGATGTACGCCGATGCCATGAGGTCGATCCCATGCTCGACGGCGGCCCGCCGATTCAGGCCCGTGCCCGGCTTGCGGCACTCGCAGCGCGTCACGTCTTCGTAGGGATGGTCGGGATGGTGTGGGCAGTGATACGCCGCATCGATCGTGACGCCCTCCCGGGCGAGGAGTTCGTCCATGCGCGCATCGACGGCCTCGTAGTCCCGCGCGGTGAGCAGACCGCGCGCGATCCCACTCTGGTTCGTGACGATGATGAGGAGATACCCGGCGTCGGCGAGCCGGCGCAGGGCGTGAGCGACGCCGGGGAGGAGTTCGACGTCGGCCGGGTCGCGCAGGTAGTGGCGATCGCGCAGGATCGTCCCGTCGCGGTCGAGGAACGCGGCCCGCCGCGTCACGGCGCTCGCGCGGTGTCGGCCGGCGGACGATCGCGGATCGTGAGCTCGCGGTCCGATTCGCGACTCGTGCCCCCCATGCCGCGAATCCCCGCCGTCTTGAGGCGATAGGTGCCCGGCGTGAGTGGCGAGGGTAGGCGTACGGCCCACTCCCGCACCGGCACCGGGCGCGCGAAGCGCGGCGCGAGGGACGACGTGTCCGTCCTGACTTGCGGCGCGGGTCGGACGGCCGCCGCGCTATCGGCGCGGGCCGCCGTCGTGTCGGCCGCACGCGCGGCACTGTCGGCGCGCTCCCGCTCGACCGCGAGCAGCGAGTCGAGGCGCATCGCCGGCATCCAGGATCCGAGCGCGACGCGAGACGAGTCTGCGCGCAGCAGCACGAACGCGGCGGAGTCCGGCGTCCAATCGGTCGCGACGGGGCGATCGAGCCGCACGCGCAGCGAGAGCGAATCCGCCTGGACCGTCTCGATGCGCGGTCCCAGCGTGTCGTGCACGAAGGCGTACAGGTCCTTCGACCCCGTGTCGGCGACGATGCCGGCGATCGTGACCGTCAGCGTGTCGAACGCCTCGCGCTCATCGGGTTCGCGGGCGCCCCGTTCACCGTGGCGAGCTATCTCATCGAGG
>CAYSAR010000117.1:0-7316 GCA_964428985.1 uncultured Gemmatimonadaceae bacterium
TGACCTCGCATCCGTTCGCGGCCAGGTAGAGCGCGCTCCCTTCCACGCGCGCGCCGGCGACGAGCACCGGCGCCGCCGCGGCGCTCGGCGGGATCGCCTGCGCGAGCGGCGTGTCGGGACGCAGCCCCCAATGCTCGGGCCGCCGCAGCTCGTTCGCGGTCTTGAGTCGCCGCCGGCGCCAGGTCTCGTAGCTCGGCAGCCGCAGGCGCTTCGCGATGATGCGATCGACCTCGTCGGCGAGCAGCACCTCACGCATGCCGAGCTGCGTCCCCTCGTCGAGCGCCTTCGCCGCCTCGTTCGCGATGCTGTGCAGGAACGCCGTCGAGACGGAGTTCTTGTAGTCCTCCACCTCGCGCTCGATGTACTGCTGGAACTCGTGGCGCAGCGAGCGGGGGGAGTGGCGCGGGCTCACGCGGCGGCGGTCGGTTCGACGTGGACGATGACGTCGGCATCGCCGAGCGCGAGCGCGACCGAGCGCTCGACGGCGTCGGCGAGGTCATGGGCGCGCGAGACCGGGAGGTCGCCATCGACGGTGATCGTCACCTCTGCGAAGATGAGGCCCGAGCTGCCGGTGCGCGAGCGGACCGACGGCGCGCCGGTCACTCCCGGCACGGCGCGCGCCGCCGCGCGGATGCGCTCGGCGTCCGCGCCGACCGCGTCGACGAGCACCGGCACCGTCATGCGCAGGATCGTCACGCCGCTCCACGCGATGACGCATGCGACGACGATCGCGAGCACCGGATCGGCCCATGCGACGCCGGCGCGCACCGCGAGCAGCGACGCGACGGCGAGCGCGGTCACGAAGAGATCCCCCGCCGTGTGCGCCGCGTCGGCGGCGAGCAGCGGGCTCGCGAGCTCGCGCGCGCGGCGACGCTCGTACCACACCACGAGGACGTTCACCAGTGCCGTCGCGCCGAGCAGCGCGAGGTGCAGGGGCTCCGGCGCCGACGCCTCGCGCCCATCGCCGAACAGCCGGGCGAACCCGCCTCGCACGAGCTCGAAGCACGAGATCGAGAGGAACCCGACGATGCCGATCGCGCCCATCGTCTCGAACTTGTCATGGCCGTACGGATGGTCCTCGTCGGGCCCGCGCGCCGCGAGACCCACGATCACGATCGCCAGCACGTTGTTCGCCGCGTCGAGGAAGCTCTCGAGCGTCGCGCCGATCACCGCGAGGCTGCTCGTGCGGATGCCGACGACGAGCTTCACGATGACGACCGCGAGATTGAGCACGAGGATCGTCCCGAGCGTGCGCTGGATCGCGTGCGTGCGCGTGCGCGTCGCGGTGGCCGGTGGGACAGAGGCGCTCATGACGAAACCTCGCGAGGGGCCGCCGCTCGCGTCAATCAGCGCGATATTCCGGCATGCCTGAACTGCCCGAGGTCGAGCACGCCGCGCACCGCCTGCGCCGCGTCGCGCGCGGTCGCGCGCTCGTGTCGCTGCGTGCGCTCCATGCCTCCCAGCGCCGCTCCCTCGGCGCGTCGGCGCCGCGCCGCGTCCGCGGCCGGCGGATCGAGCGCATCGAACGGCTCGGCAAGCACCAGCTCATCCATCTCGACGACGGCGCGCTGCTCGTCGTACACTTCCGGCTCGACGGCGATTGGGAGATCGACCGCGCGACCGATCCGCTGCCGCGTCATGCGCGCGTCGTACTCGAGCTCGAGAGTGGCACGCGCATCGCGCTCGTCGATCCGCGGGCGTTGAGCACCGTGCAGTACTTCCCGCGCGACGCGCATCCCGACCTCGGTCTCGGGCCCGATCCCGAGGACGAGGCCGTCACCGCGACGACGCTGCGCGCCGCCCTCGCGCGCAAGCGCGGGCCGATCAAGCCGGCGCTGCTCGACCAACGCCTCCTCGCCGGCGTCGGCAACATCTACGCCGCCGAGGCATGCTGGCACGCGCGCCTCGACCCGCGCCGCAGCGCGGCCTCGCTGTCACTCGCCGAAGTCCGCCGCCTTCTCACCGGCCTGCGCAAGGCGCTTCGCGACGGCCACGTGAACGCCGGCGCCTATCGGTCGGGGAAGCGGACCGTGCCGTTCAAGGTCTACGATCGCGAAGGCGAGGCATGCCGACGGTGCGGGGCGGGGATACGGCGGATCGTGCAAGCTGGTCGGAGCACCTACTTCTGTGCGTCCTGCCAACGCTAGCGATGCTGGAAGAGAGAGGAGGGGAGGAGCCCGGCGACGCGAGTCGCGGGGAATGGTGCAGGATGCTCGTTGCGAGGAACGACCGAATGCGAGACACAGCTCGCATCGTGGTTCATCCCTCGTATCCTGCACCAAGCACCATTCCCCGCGACTCTCGTCGCCGTGCGGTTTCCCTTATCCCTGATCCCGTATCACTCACTCGCCGCACTCGAGGAGCATCCCCTTCAAGTACCCCGTCTCCGGCACCGTCACGACCTCCGGATGATCCCCCGGCTGCGCCGTGATCGCGCGGATCACCATGCGTCGGCCCGAATCGGCCGCCGCCTCGTGGATCATCGCCATGAAGTCCGCCTTCGAGGCATGGTATGAGCAACTCGCCGTGTAGAGCATCCCGCCCGGCGCGAGGAGGCGCATCGCCCGGAGGTTGATGTCCTTGTAGCCGCGCAGCGCGCCGGCGATCGACGCGCGGTTCTTCGCGAAGGCCGGCGGGTCGAGCACGATCGTGTCATAGCGCGCGCCGGCCTTCTCCTCGGCCCGCAGGAAGTCGAACGCGTCGGCGCGCACCGGCGTGATGTTCGCGAGGCCATTGAGCGCCGCGTTCGCCGCGACGCGCTCGAGCGCCTCGGCCGAGGAGTCGACCGCGAGGACCGAGGTCGCGCCGCGCGCGAGGTGCAGCGCGAAGGAGCCGTGATAGCTGAACACGTCGAGCGCGCGGCCGCGCGCGACGCTGCCGGCGAGCACCCGCGCCTCGCGCTGATCGAGGAACGCCCCGGTCTTCTGCCCGGCATGCGGTGCGGCGAGATAGCGCACGCCGTGCTCGCGTACCTCGACCTCCTGTGGCACGTCGCCGTGGAGCGGTGTCACCTCGCGCGTCAGGCCCTCGCGCGTGCGCACCGAGGCGTCATTGCGGGCGAGGATCCCCTCGGCGCCGGTCAGGTCGAGCAGTGCCGCGACGATCGCGTCGCGGTGGGCCTCGACGCCCGCCGAGAGTAGCTGCACGACCAGCCAGCGATCGAAGCGGTCGACGACGAGGGAGGGGAGCCCGTCCCCTTCGCCGTGCACGAGCCGGCAGGCGTTCGTCTCGGCATCGAGGATCCCGTCGCGCCGCGCGATCGCCGTCGCGAGCCTAGCCTTCCACCACGCGGCATCGAGCGCGACATCATCGCGCGCGACGAAGCGCAGCGAGATCTCCGACTGCGGACTCCAGAGTGCGGTGCCGAGCGGACGCGACTGCTGGTCGGTGACGCGGACCGCGCCGGGCGGCGCATCGGGCGGGCGCACGACGTCGGAACGGAAGATCCACGGATGCCCGCCGTGCCAGCGGCGCGCGCCGCGGGCGGAGATCACGGCGACGTTCGTGGACTCCACTGGCATGCGCGGCTCCGGGCGACTATCGCCCGCGGACGGTCGCGCTGTCGCCGGGAACGTGCGTCGAGTCGCCCGGCGCCTTCGTCGACGCGCTGTCCGTCGGCGCCTTCGCCGCGGCCTTCGCCGCCGTGCTGTCCCCCGCAGCGTTCGCGGGCGCCTTCGTGGCCGCCGGTGCCGCGGCCGCGTTCGCCCGCCGCGCGCTGTCCGCGCGCGCGATCGAGTCGCGACGCGCCATGCCGCGCACCATGCGGATCGCCTCGAGATGTTCGCGGTACGTGCGCCGGAACTCGTGGTGCCCGTCCGGATGCGCGACGAAGTAGAGGTACGGCACGTTCGCGGGATACAGCGACGCCTCGAGGCTCGCCGCTCCAGGCGACGCGATCGGTCCCGGCGGGAGACCGACGCGGCGATACGTGTTGTACGGCGAGTCGACGCGCAGGTGGCGATACAGGATGCGCCCCGGCCGCCGCCGCAGCGCGTATGCGACCGTCGGGTCCGCCTGGAGCGGCATGCGGATCCGCAGGCGATTCGTGTAGACCGCCGCGACGACCGGCCGCTCCTCTCCGCGCCGCACTTCCTTTTCGACGATCGACGCGAGCGTCACGATCTCATGCCGCGTGCGGTTGATCTCGGTGAGCCGCTGATCCCATTCGGGCTTCCAGATCCGCTCGAAGCGCCGCACCATCAACTCCACCGCCTGCCGCGCGGTCACGCCTTCCGGGAAGTTGTACGTATCCGGGAAGAGGTAGCCTTCAGCCGTCGGCAGCCCACGCGGGATTCGGAGCCGGCGCAGCAAGACCGTGTCGCGCACCGCCGCCTCGAGGGAATCCGGCGAGAGTTCAAGCTTCTCGGCGAGCAGCGGGATGATGTCCCAGAGCGGTGATCCCTCGAACACCGTCACGCGCCGCACGATGCCGCGGCCGAGCGCGAGCGTCGTGAGCACCTCGTCCCAGCTGCCGCCGCGCCGGATGAAGTACGTGCCGTAGCGGATCTGCCGGTCCTTCCCGCGGAACGCGGCGTATCGCCCGAAGAGCCGCGCGCTCTTGACGACGTCGTGCGCCGCAAGCGACTCCGCCGCCTCGCGGAAAGTCGACCCCTCGCGGATCGTGAGTGTGACCGACGTGTTGTCATCCGAGCCGAAGATCGCGAGCCCGAACGCGAGGGCCGTGACGCTGACGATCGCCAAGGCCGCCGCGATGAGCCCGAACCGCGCGAACCGGTTCAGTCGAGGCACGCCGCGCCGCGGACGCTTAGCCATCGACCACCTCGTCGCTCGCGCCGTCCCCGCGCGACTCGAACAGCCGCAGCGCGTGCTGGAGCAACACCGTCGCCGCGATCGCGTCGACGTCGCCCTTCCGTCCGCGCGTCGATCCCTCCATCGCCTGCACCGCGCGCAGCGCCGCCGCCGTCGTGAATCGCTCGTCGACGAGCTCGGCCGGCAATCCCGTGCGCGTGCCCAGCTCGAGCGCGAGCCGCCGCGCCTCGGCCGCGCGCGGCGTGTCCTCGCCCAGCTGGTCGAGCGGCAAACCGACGACGAACCCCTCGGCCTCGAGCTCCGTCGCCTTTGCGAGCAGCGCGGTAAGCGGCGGCCGCTTGCCCGCGCGTCGCTCGATGTGTCCGGCCGGCGACGCGATGCGCGCGCCCGGGTCGCTCACGGCGAGCCCCACGCGGCGGTCGCCCAGGTCGATCGCGAGCCATCGCCGGCGCCAGGTCCGTACGTCGGCCGCCATCATGCGCCCTCGGCCATCCGCTGGAAGAACTCCTCGTTCGTCTTCGTCTGCACGAGCCGCCGCAGCAGGAACTGCGTCGCCTCGTCGGGCGCCATGTCGCCGAGGAAGTGCCGCAGCAGGAAGATGCGGTTCCGCTCCTTCTCCGTCAGCAGCAGTTCCTCCTTGCGCGTCCCCGACTTCGCGATCTCGAACGCCGGATAGATGCGCCGGTTCGCGATGTCGCGGTCGAGCACGATCTCCTGGTTGCCGGTGCCCTTGAACTCCTCGAAGATCACCTCGTCCATGCGCGAGCCGGTGTTCACGAGCGCCGTCGCGACGATCGTGAGGGAGCCGCCGCCGTCGATGCGCCGCGCCGCGCCGAAGAACCGCTTCGGCTTCTCGAGCGCCTTTGCGTCGACGCCGCCCGAGAGGATCTTCCCCGACATCGGCGTCACCGTGTTGTGCGCGCGCGCGAGACGCGTGATCGAATCGAGCAGGATGACGACGTCCTTCTTCGCCTCGACGAGCCGCTTCGCCTTCTCGATGACCATCTCGGCGACCTGCACATGGCGCTTCGCCGGCTCGTCGAACGTGCTCGCGATCACCTCGGCCGATGGGACCGTCGCCTTGAAGTCGGTGACCTCCTCCGGCCGCTCGTCGATCAGCAGCACGATGAGGATGATTTCCGGATGGTTCTCGGCGATCGCGTTCGCCATGCGCTGGAGCAGGATCGTCTTGCCCGCGCGCGGCGGTGCGACGATGAGCCCGCGCTGTCCCTTGCCGAGCGGCGCGATGAGATCGGCGACCCGCATCGCGAGGCCCCCCGACTCCGATTCGAGCCGGATGCGCTCGTCGGGATACCGGGGGCGCAGCACGTCGAACGGCACGCGATCGGCGATCGCTTCGGGCGGGCCGCCGTTGATCTCGTCGACGTGTAGCAGCGCGAGGAATTTCTCCCAGTGCTTCGGCGGCCGCACGCGTCCGCGGATCGTGTCCCCCGTCTTCACGCCGAAGCGTCGCACCTGCGTCTGCGAGACGTACACGTCGTCCGGACCCGGCAGGTAGCTCCAATCGGGCGACCGCAGGAACCCATGACCCTCCGGCACGAGCTCGAGCGTCCCCTCCGCCGTGATCTGCTCGCCGCGCCCGAGCAACGCGTGCTCGATGCGGACGATGAGGTCCTGTTTGCGGAGTCGGGCCGCGTTCGCGACCTGGAGCTCGTCGGCCATCGACAGGAGCTCGGCCACGGGGGTGCGGCGGAGGGTGGCTGTGTCCACGCGGTGTCGGGGCAGGGCGCTGGGGTGGCGCTCGGGGGACGCGTGCCGCGCGGCGTGGCGCGGAGGGGTGGTGCGTCCCCGGGGGTCGAATGGGGGATGGAGTGCGCGAGGCGGGATTCGAACCCACGACCTTCGGCTCCGGAGGCCGACGCTCTATCCAGCTGAGCTACTCGCGCGTCACCCAGTACGGAAGCCGTCTCAGGGCTCAGGGGTGAGCTTGCAACTCTAATCCGACACAGCCGCCCGAACAAGCGGCGGCGGCCGCAGCGGCCTCGGTCGCCTCGGTCGCCTCGGTCGCTTCGGTCGCGGGTAGGGTATGCGCTCCCAGGCTACGGATGGCCGAGAACGGGGGTGGCGGTGGCCGCACGAAGGGCAGGCGAATCGAGATCCGGCGATTGGATGGGCTGAGTGGTTGGTCGGGGTACTTTAGCTGCCGGTCGGCGAGTCCGGTGACCTCGGAGAACCGCGGTGACGGGAGTCCCTCCTGAATGAGGATGCGGCGGGCCGCGTTGGCGCGATCGGTGGAAAGCTCCCAGTTGGTGTAGTCGATGCGTCGATAGGGCGCGGCGTCGGGGTGACCCTCGATGACCACCGGGTTTTCGAGCGCTCGCAACTCGGTGGCGATTTCACGCAGCGCCAACCGCCCCACCGGCGTCAGGTTCGCCGACCCGAACGGGAAGAACGTCTCGCCGTTCTCGTCCTCGATGAGCTCGATGCGCAGACCGTCGGTGTTCACCGCGACCTCCAGCCGGGCGCTCACCACGCCAAGTCGCGACAGGCTGTCGAACCGCGCGCGGATGCGGGCCGCCACTTCA
>CAYSAR010000118.1:0-7236 GCA_964428985.1 uncultured Gemmatimonadaceae bacterium
GAGCGCGGCCATCACCCGTGGCACTGGAAGCCGATGACCTGCTGGCTCCATCCGATCGCGGCCGATGCGTCGGGGATCCGCCTGCCGCCCGACGGAATCTCGCGGGAACGCGCGTATCGCGATGGCGGGTTCGCGTCGGTCACGGAATGCAGTCGCGCCGGCGCCGACGCACGGCCCGCGCGCGAGGTGCTGCGCGCCGAGCTCGACTTCCTTGGCGCGCTGCTCGCGCGAGACCTCTGACGCACAACCCCGGAGCGCACCGTTCATCGCCGTCGATTCCTCGCTGACATCGCGCGTTTCGCCGCACTCTGCGCCGGTGTGCCGAACGAGTGGCGCGTCGACTGGCGACCGCGATTCGCCGACGACCCGTTCACGCTCGGCGTGGCGAGCGGGGATCCGACGGCGACTGGGGCGGTGCTCTGGACGCGCCTCGCGCCGCGCCCGTTCGAGCCAGAAGGCGGGATGGTCGGCTTCCGGCCGATCGTGTCGTGGGAGGTCGCGCGCGATGAGGCGTTCACGTCGATCGTGCGGCAGGGCCGGTACACCGCGGCGCCGGAGCTCGCGTACAGCATCCACGTCGACCTCGACGGACTCGAGAGTGACCGTTGGTACTTCTATCGCTTCCTCGTCGGTGAGGCAGTCAGCCCGATAGGTCGCGTGCGCACGACCCCCGCGGCCGGGGCGACGACGCCGCTCCGGTTCGGCGTCGCGTCGTGCCAGAACTACGAGCAAGGGCTGTTCACCGCGCTCGAGCACCTCGCCAGCGAGCGGCTCGATCTCGTTACGCACCTCGGCGACTACATCTACGAGTACGGCACGCGCGAAGGCGCCGTCCGTCGCCATCATGGGTTCGAGGTACGCACGCTCGAGGCGTACCGCGAGCGGTATGCGCAGTACAAGCTCGATCCCGCGCTCCAGGCCGCGCACCGCATGTGCCCCTGGCTCGTCACGTGGGACGACCATGAGGTCGACAACAACTACGCCGCGTCGTTCGGCGAGAACGTCATGGAGAGTGAGGAGCAGATGCTCGCGCGGCGCGCGGCGGCCTATCAGGCGTGGTGGGAGCACCAGCCGGTGCGCGTGCCGCGCGCGCGATCGTGGGCCGACCTCGACATCCGGCGGGCGACCGATTGGGGCGCGCTCGCCCGCTTCTGGATG
Source organism: uncultured Gemmatimonadaceae bacterium (assembly GCA_964428985.1). Lineage (GTDB taxonomy): Bacteria > Gemmatimonadota > Gemmatimonadetes > Gemmatimonadales > Gemmatimonadaceae > Pseudogemmatithrix. The sequence goes on from CAYSAR010000118.1 coordinate 1,159, forward strand.
CTCGACACGCGGCAGTATCGGGACGATCAGACCTGCGGCGGCGGCGGTGTCGCGCAGGTGCCTTGTGGGGAGTGGGCGAACCCGTCACGCTCCGTCCTCGGCGCGCAGCAGGAACGGTGGCTCGACGCCGGCCTCGCGGCGGAGCGGGCGCGTTGGCAGGTGATCGCGCAGCAGGTCATGCTCGCCCCGTTCGACCAGCGCAGTGGCCCCGGCGAATCGCTCTCGATGGACCAGTGGAGCGGGTATCCGGTGGCACGCGATCGTCTGCTCCGCTCGATCGCGCGGCACGCCGCCGGTCGTTCGATCGTGCTCACCGGGGACATCCACTCGGCGTGGGTGAACGACCTGCACGAGGCATTCGACCGCCCGGACCGACGGGTCGTCGCCACGGAGTTCGTGGGGACGTCGATCGCGTCGGGTGGGGATGGCGACGACCAGTGGCGCGGCTTCACGCGCGCGGCGCCGGAGAACCCGCACGTGAAGTGGCATGGCGCGCGGCGCGGCTACATCGTGAACTCCGTCTCGGCGGACGCATGGCATGCGGAGTACCGCGAAGTGCCGTTCGTCAGCCGGCCGGGCGCCCCGGTGTCCACCGTGTCGTCATGGCGCGTCGAGCACGGTCGCGCCGGGGCGATCCGCACGTGACGAACGTCCTACAGGCGGTCTACATCGCGACGGCGGCGATGCTCCTGCTCGCGCTCGTGCGCTTCGTGATGAGCCGCCGCGCGACGGGCGAGGAGCGCGCGATCCTGACCGAGAAGGCGCGTCGGTACTTCATCCTCGCCGGCGTGATGGGACTCGCGAGCGCGGGTGGATACACCGCAACGACACCCCGTGATGGGTCGACGACGACGTCCGCGACCACGGCGACCGCGAACGACACCGTGGCTCCGCCAGCGGCGACGCCGAGTGGCGCGCCGGCTGCTCCCGCCCCATCCGGTTGGACGCTCGTGCCCGGAGGCGGCGCGGTCGGCGTCGGACCCGACGCGACGCACGAGCGGTTGCGCACACGACTCGGCGACTCACTGGTGATCCTCGAGACGGTCGAGACGCCGGCGGGACGGGTCGAGGCGACGATCCTCTTCCCTCACGATCCGATGCGACGGCTCGAGGTCCATTGGCGCGACATCGAGCGGCGAGAGCGCCCCGCCATGCTCCGCGTGCGCGGCACGGCGAGCGTCTGGCGTCTCGCCTCGGGCGTGACGTTGGGCAGCATCGGCGAGGACGGGACGCCGGTGCGCGAACTCTCGGTGCCGGTGGGGAACTGAGATGCGCGTGATGCGCTTCCTGGCGCTGGGGCTCCTGCTCGCGAGCGTCGTCTTCGCCGCGGCGACGTACGCCTCGTTGCCGGAGGTCGTTCCCACGCGGCTCAACCTCGCGGGAGAGCCGGTCGAGCACGCGCGGCGTTCGCCGATGATGTGGTTCATGCTCCCCGGACTCAACGTCGCGATGGCCGCGGTCTTCCTCGGCATCGGAGCCGCGCTGCCGCGCCGACCGCAGCTCTTCAACTTCCCGGACAAGGCCCGCCTCCTCGCGCTCCCCCCCGCGTACCAGGCGCCGGTCATCGACGTCATGCGCATGGTCCTTGACGTCGCGCTCGTCGGCGTCCTCCTCACGATGCTCTCGGTGCAGTTGCTCATCTGGCGCATCGCGATGGGCCATGATGCCGGCGCGCTCAAGCTCGCGCCGTTCGCGGGACTCCTGCTGGCGCCGGTCCTCCTGCTGCTCGTGACGAGGGTGCAGGAGGCGACCGAACAGGCCGAGAAGCGATACCGCGCCGAGCATCCCGAGGCGCGCTGACGAGTTCCGCACGTGCGGTCGGCTGGCAACCGTCCGGCACGGCCGGTAGCGTGGACGGGTGCCCGTGCCGTCGCACGGGGCATCGGTGAACCCATTCGAGGGCAGCAGATGATCACGGTTCGTTCGTTCGCACGGCAGGCCGGGCGCGTCGCCGCGGCGTTCGCGCTCGCGGCCTCGGTCAACACCGTCGAGGCGCAGGCGCCGACGACGGGGTGGCGCGCCGAGTTCCTCTTCCACTTCGACCAGACGGCCGAGAAGTACATCAAGCTCGCCGAGGCGATGCCGGCGGAGAAGTACACCTGGCGTCCCGCGGAGGGCGTGCGGTCGGTCGCGGAGGTGTTCATGCACATCAGCACCGCGAGCTACGGTCTCGCGGGCAACATCGGCGCGAGCGCGCCGGCCGGCGTCACGATGCGCGGGCTCGAGAAGAGCACGACCGACAAGGCCGCGGTGATCAAGCATCTGCGTGATTCGTTCGCACACTTCCGGGCGGCGGTCGTCGCGTTCCCGGAGAACGAGCCGGAGCGGATGGTGAGGTTCTTCAACCCGCAGCAGATCACGGCGCGGCAGTTCCTGTTCTTCACGGCGGACCACACGGGCGAGCACCTCGGCCAGGCGATCGCCTACGCCCGCATGAACGGCGTCGTGCCGCCGTGGTCGCAGTGAGCGGCGACGGTAAACACTAAGCGCCGAGTCGCCGGGCCGCCGAGGCCCGGAGAACGTGCCGACGAGAGAAGGAAGGGGGCTTCCGGGCGAGAGATCCTGCCCGGAAGCCCCCTTCAATTGCTCAAGCAGTCCCTCGGTGTCCTCGGTGTGCTCGGTGGTGTGCTGTTGCCGTTGCTCAGTCGAACGTCAACTGGATGCCCGTCGTGAAGAGCTTGTCCGTGTCCGAGAACCCCACCTCCGGCAGGTTGTCGTAGCGGATCACGTAGGAGACCTTGAGGCCGACGCGGGCCGAGAGCGGCGCGACGATGATCGACTCCGTATTGAGGCGCCAGTCCTCGTGCTCGGAGAGGTTCGGGATGTACTCGATGTTCTGGTGGAAGTACGTCGTTCCCGTGAACGCGTGCCGCCAACTCAGCGCTCCGCGCGCCGACGGGAAGTTCTCCTGCTGCCCCTCGACCGGGATCTGCTGCGTGATGCTGCCACCGCCCTCGATCCGCACGGTGTCGGACGATGCGGCCAGGACGCGGGCGGCGAGGCCGATCTGCTCCTCCCACCGCTGCTCGACGCCGGCGAAGCGGTTGCGGTCGAAGCCCGCACCCATGAAGAACGAGAAGACGCGGTCGACCTTGTAGTCGCCGCGGAGCGAGGTGCGCAGGTTGTTCGTCGTGATCGTGTCGCGCGTCTTGCCGTAGACGAGCGCGAACGCCTGCGAGAAGGTGATGCGGCCACGTTCCTGGGTGAAGCGCTCGCCGACGTTCATCGTGGTGACCTGCGTGTTGCCGCTGGTCTGCACGAAGCCGAGGTCGGCGGTGAGCTTGTTGATGACAGGGGTGGCGTCTTGGGCCCCGAGCGCGGGGGCGAGCAGCGCCACGGCAAGCGCGGCGTGGGAGGTCGCGGTCGTCAGTCGCATCAGCGTCGGTTAAGGGTGTCCGTAAAGATAGCAGACGCGGACTGGCGGCCCAATCCGCGGGGCCGTACCGTCACGACGTCCCACCCACCCTCACCGCCACCATGGGGATCAAGGCATGCTCAAGGAGTTCATCGAGTTCCTCAAGCAGTACGGCGTCGTCGGCCTCGCGATCGCGGTCATCATCGGCGGCAAGGCGAACGCGCTCGTGTCGGCGATCGTCGACGGGATCCTCATGCCGTTCGTCACGTTCTTCATCCCCGGCGGCGAGTGGCGCACGGCGCCGCTCGAGGTCGGCCCCTTCACCTTCCTCATCGGCCCGGTCGCGGGGGCGGCGATCGACTTCACGATCGTGGCGTTCATCGTGTTCTGGTTCGCGAAGAAGGTGCTCAAGGAAGAGAAAGTCGCGAAGAAGTAGTCGACTGCGGGGCGGACCGCCCCGGTACGTGGTTCGCGGGGCGATGATTGATGCCTGTTACGAAGGGGATGCTTGATGATTGAAACCGATGCTTGATGCTTGGTGTGGGAGCGACCCCTAACCAAGCATCAATCATCGGTTTCGGTCAGCACGCATCCCCCACTCATCGCGCATCAGGCACCTCCCCCCGTACCACGGACCGTGGGTAGGACCTCGCATCGCCGTCACCAGCGCCAGTCGCGGAAGAGATCCAACCCGACCTGATAGATCTGACTCGCCGCACCGATGCGGTTGCAGGGCGACAGCCCCGGTGACAACGACAGCTGGGCCGAGAGCCGTTCGCGCGGGCGGTACTCGGCGGCGAAGCCGAACCAAATCGGCAGCGAACGCGCCGCGGGATTGTCGCCGCGACAGACGCCGGTCGAGAGACTCAGGTACCCATCGGGTCCGACCTGCTTGCCCGCCGTGAGCGCGAGGCTGTTGAGCAGCCCCCCGAACGACTTGAGACTGAAATCCGACGGCGTGTCGCCGGCGACGGTCGTCACCTGAAGGTCGCTGATCCACGGGATCTGCCCGCCGAGCACCTTCTCGACCGCGCCACCGAGCGACGGCACGAGCGCCGCCGTCGCGCTGCGCAGCGCCGAGCCCGAGCGGTCATCGAGCGCGAACGACGGCGCCCCGAACAGCATGTACGAGATGATCTCCGTTTCGTTCGCGGTCGAGCCAAGGTCGGCCGAGTAGAGCGAGATGCGCGGAGCCTGCGTCGTGCCGGTGATCCGCGCCCCGATGCGGACGTTCTCGCGGTCCGCCTGTCGCACGAGGTACGACGCGTGGATGTCGAGCCGAGGCGGGTTGTCCGACGTGCCGTCGGGGCGCATGACGCCGTCCATGCGCACGACACCGCTGTCGACCTGGAACGTGCGCTGGAGCAGGCCCATCGCGAGCCGATAGGTACCACGCGTCGCCTGCACCTCGCCGTGCACGTCCGGTGATTCGAGGTTGCCGGCGACCTCGAACTCGCCGGTGAGCTGCACGTTCGCATCGGGTGACCGGAGTCGCACCTCGTTGCCGAGTCGCACGGTCAGCGCCTCGATGCGCGGGATGTACCGCCGACGTTGCTCGGCCGCCGCGAGGTCCTCGTCGAGCAGCAGCACGTCGCGGTTGTCGGCGATGTACGCCGTCGCCTCGGGCACGTCGACCGTGCCCGAGAGCACGAGCGAATCGAGCCGCCCGCGGAGGCCGAGCTGCCACGAGACGTCGGCGACCGCCATGCGCGGGTTGTCGATGATGCGCAGGTTGCGCGCCATCGTCGCGATCTCGGCGCGCCACGCCCCGTCGCGGAACGCGACCGCGCCCTCGAGCGCCGCCGTATCGTTCGCCGCGAGCTCGTCGGCGAGCCGCACGCGATGGAGCGTGATCGAGTCGGGCGCGAGCGACACGTCCATCAGCAGGTCGCGGAAGCGCGTCCTTAGCGAGGGCACCGTGAATGCGCCGTCGCGCAGCAGGAAGATCCCGCGGGGCTGGTAGTCCCCCCACGTCCCGGCCACGAGCAGGTCGGCGTCGATGCCTCCTTCGATGTCGGTGATGCCGGGCGCGATGCCGTTCAGGTAGGTCAGCGAGGTCGCGTTCGCGACGAGGCGCAGGTAGAGCTCATCGTCCTTGCGGAGCCGCTCCGGCACCTCGCGCAGGCGCAGGTCGATCGGCAGCGTGCCGGTGAGCGCGAACTCCTCGCGCGCGAGACTGCGGCCGCGCAGATCGATGTCGAATCGCCGGTCGGCATAGTCGCCCTCGAACACGAGCTGGGGGACGAGCCGTTGGTTCACGACCCCCGAATCGAGTGTCGCGCTCGCCTCGACCGTCGGCGCGTCCATCGTCCCCGCCAGCGTCGCCTGCATCGAGAGCAGCCCGTCCCATCCCTCCGGGACGACGCCGGTGAAGCGGGCGTGCCGGACCGGCATGCGCTCGAGGAGCGCCGACCCGCTCACGGGCCCCGTCGTGTCGATCGCGAACCGGAACCGGGCGAGCGCCCCATCGGTGCTGCGCAGCGCGATCGTGTCGGTCACGACGCGCCGCGCGTCGCTGAACACGGAGGTCGGTGCCACGAGCGACCAGTCGGCCCAGCGCGACGTCGCCTCGAGCGTATCGAGGATGAGTCGCAGGCTATCGGGCAGGTTGTGCAGCTCGACGTGCGCGCGCACCGCGAGCGTGTCGCCGAGCGTCGCCTGCGCCGACGCGAGGATCTGCGCGCGCGACCGGATCTCGGCCTGGCTCGCGAGCGTCGTCATGC
>CAYSAR010000119.1:0-7236 GCA_964428985.1 uncultured Gemmatimonadaceae bacterium
CAGGCGTGATCCCCGCCATATGAGCTGGCTCCTCGTCGCGGTCGCGTTGGTCGTCGGCTTCGTCGTGGGGAAGCGGCTCGGCGGCGCGCACGAGATCGACATGGCTCCCCCGCGCGACGAGAACCCGCGGGCGCCGAGTGCGGACGAGCCGCGCGCCGTCGTGGTGCCGACACAGCCATTCCGAAACTCGCTCATCGCGGCAATCCATGGCGAAGCCGAGCCGCGGGAGTCGCAGCTCGATGATCGCCGGCTCATGGTCGACGTACTGCGCATGATCGCCGATCAGCATGGTGCGGTCGCGGCCGGACTCTGGGTCGCGCCGGAGGAGCACACCGAGCAGGGACTCCAGCTCGTCGCGTGGAGTCGTGACCCCGCGCCGACGCTCGACGATGCGCAGCAGGGGCTCGTGAACTGGGCGGCCGAGAACGACGTGCTGACGTACGATCGCGCCGAGGGCGCGGTCGGGTTCGCGGCGGCGAGGGCGGGGGATTCGAAGCAGCCGGGCGCGATCGCTCTTCTGTTCGATGCGTCGAAGAGCACGGCGACGCGCGAGGCGCTGCGCTACTGGCTCCCGCGCCATGCGACGCGCATGGCGGCGATGTATGACGTGCTGCGTTCGCGCGCGGAGACGGCGCGGAGCAATCGGCGACTGCGTGCGGCGATGAAGGCGGCGATGGAGATGCAGCGGTCGAAGGAGCCGGCGGCGCTCGAGGATACGTTCGTCACGCAGTCGCTGGCCGTCGTCGAAGCCGAGTGGGCGGTGCTGCTGCGGTGGGATGTGGCGAGCGACTTCGGTGACGTGCGCGCGGTGACGACACCGGGGCTGATTCCCGACGACAAGCGCCTGGCGCATCGCGAGACGCTGCTCGCCGACGTCTGCGTCGACGGCGTGCCGGTCGTGCTACGCGACGCGCGCGCCGAGGCGAAGGAGGGGCGCCCGCTGATCGATGGGGTGCCGGTGCCGGCGGGGACGGGGAGCCTGATCCTCGTGCCGATGGTGCGCGAGAAGAACGAGAAGCCGATCGGCGCGCTCGCGCTGGGGCACCGGACGCCGTGGACGTTCTCGCGCTACGACGCGAGCGCGGCGCGCGACCTGGCGACGGTCGCTGCCGGCGCGCTCAGCGTGGCGTGGGTGATCGAGGACGAACGCGCGACGGCGCGGCGCGATGGCCTGACCGACGTATTCAATAGAAGGGCGTTCGAGGAGCACTTCGCGAAGGCGATCGAGTGGACCGACCGTAATGACGGGACGCAGCTCGCGCTCGTGATCGTCGATATCGATTTCTTCAAGAAGGTGAACGACACCTACGGGCACGAGGCGGGCGACCATGTGTTGCGCGGCGTGGCGCGCACACTCGGCCGCGATCGTCGCGCGACGGACACCGTGGCGCGGCTCGGTGGCGAGGAGCTCGCGTTGATCCTGCCGAATGTCACGCCCGAGGGTGCGCGTGAGGTCGCCGAGCGGCTACGGGAGCGCATCCAGCACCTGCGCGTGAACACGAACGCGGGCGAGGTGCAGGTGACGGCGAGTTTCGGGGTGGCGATCTACCGCTCGCGGGGCGGGGATGCGGGGACGCTGTTCGAGCGAGCGGACAAGGCGCTGTATGAGGCGAAGCGCGGCGGACGGAATCAGGTCGTGGTCGCGGGATGATCCGTTAGAACTCGCTCGGCACCATCACGAAGCGGAGCGCCGGGATCGAGTCGACGTCGGAGCCGGGCGCGAGGCGGAGACGGAGCGAGACGGCCTGTCCATTCGTCGGCTGACCGCGCGAGAGCGTCGCCTCGGCCGACTCGAGATCGCGCCACTCCCCCGAGGCATCGAGCACCTGGACATCGTCAGCGACATCGGCGCGGGCGGCGACGCGCAGCGTCCAGTTCGTGTTCGACGCGGCGGTGAGCGGGAGCTCGACGACCGTGCCCTTGTCGGTGCGCTGGACGACGCGCGCCGGCATCGGCTGGCTGACCTTCATCGCGTAGCCGACGCGGAGCTGGGCGCTGAGGTTGAGCGAGGTGCGACCGGCACCGAGCGCGGTGCGGGCTTGGGCGGAGGCGTCGTTCGCGACGACCGAACCGATTAGGATCGCGACCGTCACGCGGAGGAACAGGCGGGCGGTGTTCGCGATGTCGTTGGTCGTCGTGAAGGCCATCGTAGCGCTCTTGGTTGGGGTTGTTGCTACCCCCTAAAGCGAGATACGTGCCAACAATGCGACCGTCGTAAGTGATTGTCAAATAAGAACTTTCTGGCTCGGTAACACGATGTGACCGTAGGAAGGAACTTCCGCATGGAAGAAGCTGCCGGTACGAATTTCCTATCCACATTTGCTGCACTGAATCGATACGGTGCAGAGTGTGACGGAAGCCGTCACAGATTGGCCCAGCCTTTCGGGTGGCGATCGGGGCCGCTTGGGGGATTCGGAGCGGGCCGGCTAGGCCAGCGTCGGTGAACTTTGTCCGAAGGGTCCGGATTCGTTAGGTTGCACCCACACGGGGGCGACCGGTTTCGATTGTGTAGGTGGCTCCGTGGCTGCGCGCCCAGGTCCTCGAGTCCTGGCTAATCCCTCGGGAACGTTTCAACTGCGAACAACAACTTCGCTCTCGCTGCGTAAGGCCTAGCCTTACCCAGCAGTGCTTGGGAGGCAGCCCGCCCGGGGCGGCGCCCAAGTATCGCAAATCCGGGCTGGCCCAAGGGCGCGTTCGCCGCCGGCGGGTGAGACTCTAGCGGACTCATCCATACGTGGGCGGCCTGTCGGCCAGCGTATGGAAACATCAATCGACAGGACACGCGCGTAGACGCTGCGGAAGATCTTATGCAAGACGGGAGTTCGAATCTCCCCGCCTCCACTTTGACTGCAGATGGAAGGTGTGAGATGTGAGAAGGCCGCCCGTTCGGGCGGCCTTCTTCATTCCGCGGCATCGCGCGCCAGCTTCACTCGGCGCGCTCCTCACACCTCACACCCTACACCTTTCGAGCGATGAGTTCGATCTCGACGCGCGCGCCGAGCGGGAGGCCCGCGACGGCGACAGTCGTGCGAGAAGGGTACGGCGCTTCGAACCGCTTCCCGTACGCCGCGTTCATCGCGGCGAAGTCCTTCATGTCGATCAAGTACACGTTGCACTTGATCACGTGGCCCATCGTCAGGCCGGCGTCGCCGAGGACGGCTTCGAGGTTGTCGAACGCGCGATGGGTCTGCGCCTCGACATCGCCGTCGATGAGTTTGCCGGTGCTGGGGTCGATCGGGGTCTGGCCGGAGAGATAGAGCAGCTCGCCGGCCCAGGTCGCATGGGCGTAGGGGCCGATCGCGGCTGGGCCGCGGGCACTAACCACAGTGTGACGGGTAGGTTGGGTCATGGGAGTAAGCTACTCGCGCGCCTGACGCTCGGGTGCAATGTTTGAGACATGACGCGCCGCTTCGCGACCATCCTTCCGGCTCTCCTGCTCCTCCTCGCCTGCAACGAGGGGACCGATCCACCACCGGCCACCGGCACGCTCGACGTGCAGTGGCAGGTCCCGGCGCTCCTTTCAGCGCCGCCGCTGGTCGTCGACTCGATCATCGTCATCCGCACGCGCAACGGCGGCATCTTCGCGTACGAGCGCGAGACGGGGAACGCGATGTGGGGGAAGCTCGGCATCGCGTTCAACACGACGATCCCCCTCGCGGTGTCGGGTGACGTCGTCATCATGGCGAGCGACATCGTGCGCGGGATCGACGCTCGCAATGGCACGGTCGTCTGGCTGCGCGCCGACCCAGCGGGCATCGACGGCGCGTTGCCGCCGGTCGTCGAGGACAACGTCGTCTACCTCAGTGAACTCGGCGCCGCGACGGCGCTCGATGCGACGACGGGCCAGGTGCTCTGGCGCACCGACATCAATGGAGTCGTCTTCCCGCCGGCGCTCAGCGAGTCGCTCGTCATCTACCATCGTCGCGACTTCCTGACGGTCTTCCAGGGGATGCAGGGCGGTGAACTTGTCGCGCTCGACCGCACGACGGGCGAGGAGCAGTGGCGCGTCGAGCTGAGCGGACCGGAGAGCTTCGAGGCGGTGACGCCGGGAATGCGCGTCTACGGCGACCGGCTCATTGTGCCGACGTATGCCGGGCGGCTCGTCGCGTTCGCGATCGAGGATGGGACGCCGATCTGGGACATCCCCGATGCCGCTGGGCCGAACCGCTTCGCGACGACGCCGGTCGCGTTCGGGGGGCACGCGGTCTTCGCGCATGGCGATGGCGTCATCGAGGCGCGGTCGCTGACGGACGGATCGGTCGTCTGGTCGATGACGTCGAAGCCGTTCCAAGCGGATTCGCCGCCGCAGCCGTGCGGGGCGTACCTGTGCGTGACGAGCGGCGCACTGCGATTGGTGGGGCCGGCGGGGGCGATTGCGTGGGATTCGTATTCGCAGGCGCCGATCGGGTTCAATTCGTCGGCGACGAGTGCAGGGGATGGAATCCTGTTCGCTGGGGCGGCGGCGGCGTTTGGGGACTATCGGTTGATCGCGTTGCGGCCACCGGTTTCGGTGGGGGATCCGTGAACGGCGGGGTTCACCGGCGGGGTTCACCGGCGGGGTTCACCGGCGGGGTCACCGGCGGGGTCACCACAGGGGGCTCAGGGGACGCAGGGGACTTCGAACTGATCGGTACGAAGGGGACGCAGAACTGATTCTGGGGGGCTCGCACTCAAGGTTGGGTGCGAGCCCCATTTGAATGGCCGTTATTCGTCAACCTCCGTGCTCCTCCGTGCCTGAGTGGTGAAGCGCGGTTGTAGTTCCCTGAACCCCCTGTGGTGAAAAAGGCCCGTCGCACCCAAGTTTGCGGAATGAGACCAACCCTCCTCATCGCCACGGCGCTAACACTCGCGACCGCCCTCCCCGCCCAAGGGACTCCCTCCCCTCGGACGCGCCTGATGAACGACCTCAATTGGATGGAGTTCGCCGAGTGGGTGCCGGCGCGCGTGAGGACGGTGATCCTCACCGTCGGCACGCTCGAGCCGCATGGGGTCGTGAACAACGGGGCGGATAACACGGCGCCGATCTCCATCGCGAACGCGATCGCGGGGGAGACGGGGATCAACGCCTTCATCGCGCCGCACATCCCCTATGGCATCACCGGCTCGATGGCGCCATACCCGGGCGCGACGCACATCCCGGAGCCCGCGTTCCGCGCGTACGTGGGGGCGGTGATCGACGAGCTCGCGCGGAACAAGTTCAAGGACATCATCATCATCAACGGGCACGGCGGCGGGCAGACGGCAGTGCTCAACGAACTCGCGCGCGACGTCGCGCTCGCGAAGGGCGTGAACACGTTGGTGATCAACTGGTGGTCGCTCGCGAGTGACATCACGCTGGCGGTGTTCGGCACGGACGGTGGGCACGCGGGCGTGAACGAGACGGCGTTCATCCAGGCGATCGATTCATCGCTGCTTCAGCGATCACGGTACACAGGCCAAGGCATGGCGACGGCGAATCCACCGGCGGGGGCATGGAGCGCGGTGCCGTTTCCGTCGGCGATCACGTTGTACAAGGCCGGGGAGGGGTGGCCGACGGACTTCGATCCAGCGATGGCCGCGAGATACCATCGTGAAGTTGTTGCACGGGTCAGGGATCTCGTGCGTGAAACGCTCGCCAAGTGGCGTCTCGCTGGGTTCTGAACGCAACTGCAACGGCAACAGCAACTGAAAACGCCGAGGTGCCGAGGGCGCCGAGGGTACGGTGAAAGAGCGGTCGGCGCACTCGGCGACTCGGCGTTGAAGGCAGTTCCATACAGAAATGCCTCGAACTTCAGGATCCGCGCGATCGACGTTGCTTGCTATGACCCCTCGGTGTCCTCTGTGCCCCGGTGGTGTGCTTTAGCCGTTGCAGTTGCTGTTCCGACGATCGTCGTCACGCCGAGCTGGCCCGTGACGTTCAACAACGTCTTGAACACGTCCGGGATCAGGTCAAGCGCGATCAACACGCCGATCGCCTCCGGCGGGATGCCCACGCTCGCGAAGAATGGCGCGACCACGAACAACGACGCCGACGGGATCCCCGGCACGCTGAAACTCATCAGCACTGACGTGAACGCGAGCGTCATGACGGCGGTCATCGGCAGGTCGACGCCGTAGAGCTTCGCCGCGAAGAGGGCCATCACGACCCAGCTCACGGCCTGGTTGAGTCGGAAGACGCTCACCGCGAGCGGCAGCGCGAAGCTCGTCGCGGGCTTCGGGAGCTTGAGCGTCTCCTCGGCGCCGGTCACCATCGCGGGGAGGGCGGCCATTGAACTGCGCGTGGTGACGGCGACGAGCTGCGCGGGGAGCGCGGCGCGCGCGAAGAGGGCGAGTGGCGCGCGCGCGAAGAGCGCGATCGCGGCGTAGACGACGACCGTCGCGACGATGAGGATCGCGGAGTAGGCGACCACATAGAACCCGACGGCGCCGACGATCGCGGTGCCGAGTCGCGCGGCGACGACGAAGGCGAGGGAGAAGACGCCAAGTGGGGCGAGGACGAGGATCCATCCGACGAGCGCGCCCATCGCGTCGGCGATGCCGCGGAAGACGCTCGTGACGGCCTCGCGGCGGTCGGCGCGGACCTGCGCGAGCGCGAGGGAGAAGAAAAGCGTCGCGACGACGAGGGGGAGCATGGCGCCATCGGCGGCGGCCTTGATGGGATTCACCGGGACGAGGCTCACGAGCCAGTCGGTGAAGCCGGGCATGGCGGGGAGCACGGTGTCGGAGCCGACGCCGCTGCGGACGCCCGCGGCAGCATCGGCGTCGATCGTGAGGAGATCGAAGACCGGCGGCGCGACGAGCGCGGTGATCAGTGCGATCACCGAGAGAAGGCCGAGCATCGCGATGAAGGCGCGGGAGCCGAGTCGGCCCATCGCGCGCGCGCCGGTGTCGGTGACGGCGACGACGAGGGAGACGACGATGAGGGGGATGACGGTCATCCGGATCGCGTTGACCCAGAGGAGACCGATCGGTTCTATCCAGTCGATGATTGTTGCGTCTGGGCCGGTTCTCGACGTGATGATGCCGAGGGTCAGGCCTAGCGCTAGGGCGGCGAGCGCGAGCAGTACGGGACGCGTCATGGCGGGCAGGATGGGGCTTTTCGCATCTCGAGGGAAGGGGGGCGCGGACGCTCGACTCAGTTGTTCCTCGCATCTCGAATCAGAGCGTCTCGCACCGCCAAAGGAACACAACTCCAGATGCGGGGCTTACCGGCGGCTCGGCGTTCGGTCTTGCGGCCGCGGACGGCGTGATGGCGTG
>CAYSAR010000120.1:0-7222 GCA_964428985.1 uncultured Gemmatimonadaceae bacterium
TCACCGGCGGCGGCCGCGTCCCATCGTCGCGGCGGCACGCGGCACTCGAACCCGCCGGCGTTCGTCGGGGATTCGTTCGAGCTCGTCGAGGACCCGAAGGTCAAGAAGGTCGCCTCGAAGCGCGTGCTACTCGTCGAGGACGAGGAGGCGCTGCGTCGCGTGATGAAGGACCTCCTCGAGCGCGAGGGGTTCATCGTGCACGAGGCCGCCGACGGCGTCATCGCGCTCGACGAAATCGACCGCCTCGCCCCGGACCTCGTCGTGCTCGACCTCAATCTCCCGCGCCTCGATGGCTACGGCGTGCTGAGCCATCTGCGCGCGCGCGCGGCGACGCAGCGCCTGCCGGTCATCGTGCTCACCGCGAAGGGCGACGAGGAGAGCGAGGTGCGCGTGTTCGAGTACGGCGCGAGCGACTATCTCACGAAGCCGTTCCGCGCCCGCGCGCTCTCGGCGCGCATCCACTCGCTGCTCGACCGCAAGGCGAAGTCCGCGCCATGACGCGCATGACGCGCATGACGCGCATGACGCGCGCGCGCCGCCGGGTCGCGACGCGGGGCCTACCGTGAGCGGCATCCCGGCCCCGCAGGCCGGCGTCGTCGATGTCGTCGTCTTCCGTCCGGTGCAGCGCGGGTGGCTCGTGCTCGCGCTCGAGCGCGCCGCGGACACGCGCTGCCCCGGATCATGGGAGATCGTGCACGGCAAGATCGACGAGGGCGAGGCCTATGAGGATGCCGCCCTGCGCGAGCTGCGCGAGGAGACGGGGCTCGAGGCCGAGCGGCTCTTCTCGATCACGATGCACCACTTCTACTTGGTGCCGAAGCGCACGGTGCAGCTCGCCGCGGTCTTCGCCGCCGTCGTCGCCTCGGACGCGAAGGTCACCCTTGGCGGCGAGCACGCGCGCTTCGTGTGGCTCACGCCGAGCCAGGCGCGGCGCCGTCTCAGCTGGCCGATGGAGAAGCGGTCGCTCGATGATGCGCGAGCGCTGCTCGGCACCCCGAGCGTGCACGACGTGATCCAGCTCGGGCGGAAGGGCGAGTAGCGCGCGCGGCCCTACCGCCGCACCCCGCGTCGCTCCCGCGCCACGAGATCCGCCAACCGCGCCACGTGCGTGTACACGTGGTCATGCATGAGCCCCTGCGGGAACGCGCCGTCAATCGCCCGCGCGCGGCCGAGCACGCGGATCATGCGCCCGATCGTCGAGCTCCCCTCCTCGTGGACGAAGCCGAGCACCGGCGTCGCCGTCGCGAACAACAGGAGCGAGAACGCGGTCATCAACTGGAACGCCTGCGCGCTGCCGAGGCCGCCGGCCTGCAGGGCGACCAGCAGCGCGCCGCCGGCGATCGGCGCGATCGACTCGGCGCTGCCGTTCACCGCGCCGAACGTCGCGAGGTACGAGGCACGCCGCGGCGCCGGCGCGATCTTGAGGATCAGGTTGTTGAGGCTCAGGTGGTACGCGCCCCACCCGAGGCCGGAGAGCAGCTGGATGACGATGATGAGCCAGGCGCGCTCGGGGCGCACGAGCAGCCAGAGCGCCGGCACGAGCGTCACGAGGTAGGTGCCGGTGCGCAGCACCGTCTTCGCGCCGAAGCGGTCGCCGAGCCGCCCCCAATGGAGCTGCACGAGACTCATCGTCGCGCCGGTGATCGTCGTGAGCAGCGTGACCTGGAGGATCGAGAGCCCGAGGTCCTTCAGCATGTAGACGGTGAAGAACGGCGCGATCAAGCCGCCGGCGAATCCCCACCACGCCACGAACAACAGCAGCGGACGGTAGTTGCGGTCGCGCGTCGGGGCGAGCAGCACCGCGGCCACCCGTGGCTCCTCTTGGCGCGTCTGCTGACGCCGTGAGTCGGGGATGCGGCGCAGGAAGAGCAGGCCGCCGAAGCCGATGAGCGCGCCGGCGGCGAAGAGCCAGCCGAACGGTGTCGCATCGCCGGCGTCGGCCTGGAGTCGTTGCAGCACCGCGGCCGCGAGCACGCCCATGATGAGGGCCGTGATGCCGGTGAGCCGGCCGCGACGTCCCCAGAACTCGCCGCGGCGCGACTCGGGAATCAGCTCGGCCATCCACGTCAGATACCCGAGCTCGTAGATCGTCGCGCCGAGCGAGAACGCGGCGATGAACGCGGTGAGCACGTACGCGGCAGGTCCGGCGCCCGCGACGCCGGCGATCGCGAGCGGCACGAAGCCCGCGACCAGCAGCGCCGCACGGCTCGCGATCGCGCCGCGGAACGCGCTCGCGCGCCAATGCCCGAGCTTCTCGATGCGCCACGAGAGGTAGAGCTGCGAGAGCTTCATGACGAACGGCATCGCCGCGATGATGCCGATCAGCAACTCCGACGCGCCGAGCGTCAGCGCGAACGCGGTGAGGAACACGCCCCCGGTGAGCTGCACCATGATCGTTTGCGCGACGGCATGCGCATCGACGAGCCGGCCCACCTGCTCGATGGTCAGGGCCTCGGTGCGTGGCTCGGGAGCGGCATAGACGACGCGCGACAACGGCGCGCGTCGATCGAAGGAACGAACGGTCATGCGTCTCAGTTGAGCGGTTGGACCCAAGCCGACGAGGTCGCGGTGATCGACATCGCACGTGGAGGGATGAACGAGGCCCGTGGGTCGCGGTGTTCCGGCGCCGGGCGCATCGCCGTGCTCCGCGCGCTCCAGCTCGGCGACATGCTCTGCGCGGTGCCCGCGCTGCGCGCCGTGCGCGAGGCGTACCCGCAGGCCCACGTCACGTTGATCGGTCTGCCGTGGGCACGCGCGTTCGCCGATCGCTTCGCGCGCTACGTCGACGACTTCCTCGAGTTCCCCGGCTTCCCGGGGCTCCCCGAACGTGACGCGAGGCCCGCCGAGGTGCTCGCGTTCCTCGCCGAAGCGCAGCGTCGCCGCTTCGATCTCGCGATCCAACTGCATGGCAGCGGACGCCACGTGAACGAGTGCGTGCAGCTGCTCGGCGCGCGGCGCACCGCCGGCTTCCACCGCGCAGGCGACGCGGTGCCCGACGCGACGCGCTTCCTCGCGTGGCCGGAGGAGGGCACCGAGGTGCAGCGCCTGCTGCGCCTCGTCGAGCACCTCGGCATCGTGCCGCGCGGCGAGGCGCTCGAGTTCCCGCTGCTCGACCGCGACGTGGTGGACCTCGAGACCGCGCCCGGCGTGCCGGCTCCCGGCACGCCGTTCTGCTGCGTGCATGCGGGCGCGCGTTTCGGGTCCCGACGCTGGCCGACCGAGCGCTTCGCCGCCGTCGCGGACGCGCTCGCGCGCGAGGGGCTGCGCGTCGTGCTCACCGGCGTCGCCAGCGAAGCCGACGTGACGAGCCGCGTGCGCGCGCAGATGCGCGCCGAGGCGACCGACCTCACCGGGCAGCTGTCGCTAGGTGCGCTCGCGGCGCTCGTGCAGCGCGCGGAACTCGTCGTCTGCAACGACACCGGCGTGTCGCACGTGGCCGCCGCCGTCGGCACGCCGAGCGTCGTCGTGTCGAGCGGGTCCGATGCCGCACGGTGGACGCCGACGGATGGGCACAAGCATGTCGTGCTCTGGGCCGACGCGCCCTGCCGGCCCTGCATGCATGTGGAGTGTCCGGTGGGCCATGCGTGCGCGCGCGCGATCGGCGTCGACGATGTCACGAACGCGGCGTTCGCGCTGCTCGCGCGGACGAGGAGGCCCGTCCATGCCAGCTAGGGCACGCGGCCGTCGGCTGCGTGTCCTCACCTGGCACGTGCACGGCAACTACCTCTGGTACCTCACCCAGACCCCACACGACTTCTACGTGCCGTTCCGCGCCGGCGGGGCGCCGGGCTATGGCGGGCGTTCGCCGGGCTTCCCGTGGCCGCCGAACCTGCGCCAGGTCGCCTCGTCCGACGTGCGGCGGCGCGCGTTCGACGTGATCCTCTTCCAGACGCATCGCAACTGGCTCGTCGACCAGTTCGAGCTCCTCTCGGAGGAGCAACGCCGGCTCCCGCGCATCTGCATCGAGCACGACCCGCCGCTGGCGCATCCGGTCGGCCAACGCCATCCGGTGCACGACGGCGAGGTGCTCATCGTCCACGTCACGCCGTTCAATGCGCTCGCATGGGACACCGGCGACGTGCCGACCTGCGTGATCGACCACGGCGTCGTCGTGCCACCTGACGTGCGCTACACCGGCGAGCTCGACCGCGGCATCGTGGCGGTGAACGACCTGCGCGCACGCGGACGTCGGCTCGGCGCGGACGTCTTCCTGCGCGCGCGGGAGCGCGTGCCTCTCGACCTCGTCGGGCTGGACGCCGAGTCGCTCGGCGGACTCGGTCCGGTGCCGCCGCCGGAGCTGCGCGCCTTCGAGTCGCGCTACCGCTTCCTGTTCCACCCCTCGCGCTGGAGCAGCCTCGGCCTCGCCGTCATCGAGGCGATGTCGATCGGCATGCCGATCGTCGCGCTCGCCACGACCGAGATGCCGACCGTCATCGACGACGGCGTGCAGGGGTTCATCGACACCGACATCGACCGCCTCGTCGAGCGTATGCAGGCGCTCGTCGCCGATCCGGCCTTGGCGCGCGAGCTCGGCGCGCGCGCCCGCGAGCGGGCGCGCGAGCGCTTCCACATCGACCGATTCACCCGCGACTGGGACCGCGCGCTCCGCGAGGTCACCGGCCGCACGCGACCGGGGACGCGCCCGCGCACGATGCGCGCACCGGCCGTCGCGACGGAGGAGAGCCCGTGGGCCACCGCATCGCCCTGATCAGTGAGCATGCATCGCCACTCGCCGCACCGGGCAGCATCGACTGCGGCGGACAGAACGTCTACGTCGCCGAGGTCGCGCGGCGGCTCGGTGCCGCGGGACACTCCGTCGACGTCTTCACGCGTCGCTGCGGCGGCGAGCCACCGGTCGTCGCGCTTGCCGATGACGTGCGCGTCGTGCATGTCGACTGCGGCCCGCCGGGCTTCGTGCCGAAGGAGGAGCTGCTCCCACACATGGACGCCTTCGCCGAGCGCGTCGTCGCGTTCGCTCGGCGCGAGGGCGGCTACGACCTGAGTCACGCGAACTTCTTCATGTCGGGGCTCGCGTCGCTGCGGCTGCGTCGAGAGGCGGGCACGCCGTTCGTGATCACGTTCCATGCTCTCGGTCGCGTGCGGCGGATGCATCAGGGAGGCGCCGACCGGTTCCCGCTCGAGCGGGGCGGCATCGAGCAGCGGCTCGTCGCGGAGGCCGATGGCATCATCGCCGAGTGCCCCGAGGACGCCGAGGACCTGCGCCGATTGTACGCAGCCGATCGGGCGCGCGTTCGGCTCGTGCCCTGCGGCGTCGACGCGCGGACGTTCCATGTGGTCCCCCGAGACCGCGCGCGCCGCGCGATCGGCCTGGACGAGGACGCGTTCACGGTCCTCCAGCTCGGCCGCCTCGTGCCGCGCAAGGGTGTCGACGATGCGATCCGTGCCGTCGCGCGCCTGCGCGAATGCCATCGCGTGCCGGCGCGGCTGCTGATCGTCGGCGGCGACGAGGAACGCGCCGACGAATCGCGCACGCCCGAGATCGCCCGCCTGCGCCGCATCGCGCGCGATGAGGGCGTCGCGCCATGGGTGACGTTCGTCGGACGTCGCGACCGTGATGCGCTCCGGCTCTACTACTGCGCCGCCGACGTCTTCGTGACGCTGCCGTGGTACGAGCCCTTCGGCATGACGCCGCTCGAGGCGATGGCGTGCGGCACGCCCGTCGTCGGCAGCGCCGTCGGCGGCATCAAGTACAGCGTGCGCGACGGCGAGACGGGCTTCCTCGTGCCGCCGCACGATCCGGGCGCCGCCGCCGACCGGCTCTGCCGGCTCCACCGCGATCCCGAGTTACGCGCGGCGTTCGGGCGCGCGGGCGTCCGTCGTGCGCGCCTCCGCTTCGGATGGGATACCGTCGTCGATTCGCTCGTGCGCGTCTACGAGGGCGTGCTCGCGCCGACGAGGTCCGGGCGTGGCCACGAAGCGCGTATCGAAAGCACGACCGACGCGCCCGACGCCACCGTCGCCGCGTTCGCGGCCGAAGGGCGGTGACCGTGGAGCGCGCGCGCTATGTCTTCCTCGACAAGGACGGCACGCTCGTCGACAATCTGCCCTACAACGTCGATCCGACGCTCGTGCGCCTCGCCCCTGGCGTCGACAGGCTCGGCGCGATGCGCGACGCCGGCTATCGCTTCGCGATCGTCTCCAACCAGCCGGGCATCGCGCTCGCGCTCTTCCCCGAGCGCGCCCTCGTCGCCGTGCGCGAGCGGATCGACGAGCTGCTCGAGCGCGTCGGCATCACGATCGATGCGTTCCTCTACTGCCCCCACCATCCCGAGGGCCGCGAGCCGGCGTTCACGCGGCCCTGCACCTGCCGCAAGCCGGAGCCCGGACTGCTGCGCGCCGCGGCCCGCGAGCTCGGCGCCGACCTCGGACGATCCTGGATGGTCGGGGACACGCTCGATGATGTCGAGGCCGGCCACCGCGCGGGATGTCGCACCGCGCTCGTGAACAACGGCGGCGAGACCGAATGGGTGTTGACGCCGACGCGGCGACCGGACGTGATCGGCCGGGAGCTGGACGACGTCGTGCGGGGGATGCTCGAGCTCGAGGGGGCGCCGGTCACCTCGCTCGCGGGGGCGATGGTCGATGGACGCTGACCCGATGCGCCCGGATTGGGCGCGCGCGACGCGCGTCCTCGCGATCCGCCTCGACACGATCGGCGACGTGCTCATGACGACGCCGGCATTGCGCGCGCTCCGCGGCGTCCCCCCGCGCCGCCGCATCACGCTGCTCACGTCGCCGAGCGGCGCGGCCGTCGCGCGTCTCGTGCCGGAGGTGGATGACGTCCTCACGTACGAGGCGCCCTGGCTCAAGGGGACGCGCGACGACATCGGTCGCGACGGCGGGATCGACCTCGCGATGATGCGCACGTTGCGCGAACGGCGGTTCGACGCGGCGGTGATCTTCACGGTCTATAGCCAGAGCGCCCTTCCCGCCGCGATGCTCTGCATGCTCGCCGGCATCACGCTGCGCGCGGCGCACTGTCGCGAGAACCCGTACGGGCTTCTCTCGGACTGGCTGCGCGAGGTGGAGCCGGAACAGCGTGTGCGGCACGAGGTACAGCGGCAGCTCGATCTCGTCGGCGCGCTCGGCTTCACGGCGGCGGACCATCGGCTGTCGCTCGCCGTCTCGCCCGCGGCGGCGGCGCGCGTGCGCCAGCGCTTGACGACGCTCGGCATCGCGCCGTCCACGCGGTGGGCGGTGC
>CAYSAR010000121.1:0-7221 GCA_964428985.1 uncultured Gemmatimonadaceae bacterium
AGGAAGCCCGGTGCCGCGTGCTCGACGAACCACGCGGGCGCCGCTCCCGGGTGCTCGAGCAACCGCTTCTCGAGATCCGCATACAGCGGCGCGAGCGCGGCTTCGGCCTCGTTGACCGGCGCCTCGCCGAGTCCGTCACATCCGATGCGTCGGAACGCGAACGTCACCGGTTGGCGCCGACCCGCACGATCCCCCTCGATGCGCGCGACGAGCGAGTCGCTGCCGCGCTTCTCGTAGATGATGCGTTGCGGGAAGTCGTGCGCCGGGTTCTCAAACGTCACGCCGGTCGCGGTGATCGTGGTCGCCGTGAAGCGCTGCGGCAGCTGCGTCGACGGCTGTGCGGCATAGACGAGCCTGCCGTCCTCGAGCAGGACGCGCAGTCGCTCGCCCGCCGTCTCGTTCGAGCCATTGAACGATCGACTGTCCCCCTTCATCGCATCGCCGGTCGCCGCCTCCCATCGTTCGACCGTGCGGCGCTCGCCGTTCGCGCGTTCCCAACACCCGGTGAACCACGCGAGCTGATCGAGGCGGTGCGCCTGCGCGCCTGCGGTGGTCGCGAGAAAGCTGAGCGTGAGCACGAACGCGATGGCACGACGCATGGGCCTCACTCCATTCGGTTGAGCGCCGCCGGCCCCTGGCTCCGCCCGACGATCCCCGCGACGGCGATGATCGTCAGCACGTACGGGATCATCGCGACGAACTGTGACGGGATCAGTTGCGCCGTCTGCAACTGGATCTGCGTCGTCTCCGCCGCGGCGAAGAGCAGGCAGGCGATGCCGACACGGATCGGCTGCCATCGCCCGAAGATCACCGCCGCGAGCGCGATGAACCCGCGCCCGGCGGTCATGTTGTCGGTGAACTGGTGCTGGTCGAGCGCGAGGTAGACGCCGCCGAGCGAGGCGAGCGCGCCGGACATGAGCACTGCCGCGTAGCGCACGCGCGCGACCGGCACGCCGACGCTCGCCGCCGCCTGAGGATGTTCGCCGACCGCGCGCACGCGCAGGCCGAACGTCGTGCGCGCGATGACCCACGCGAGCGCCGGGATAGTCACCGCGCCGACCCAGACGAGCGGGTTCGACACGAACGCGAAGAGTCCCTGCGCGCCCTCGCCGCCGAAGCCGGCGACACGCGGCGAGTTCGACGAACTGTGGAATGCGAGGTCGAGGAAGAAGCGCGTGACGCCCACGGTGAACAGGTTGATCGCGACGCCGGTCACGACTTGGTCGGCCTTGAAGCGGATCGACGCGACGGCGTGGATCCCGCCGAGGAACAGCCCCGCGGCGATGCCGCTCGCGACGCCGACCCACGCGCTGTCGGTGTAGTGCGCACCGACGACGGCGCCGAACGCGCCGCCGAGCATGAACCCCTCGAGCGCGAGCGCGACGATGCCCGCGCGCTCCGAGAGCGCGCCTCCGGCCGCGGCGAAGAGGAACGGCACCGCGATGCGCAGTGTCTGTGCGAGGAAGAGGAGGATCATGACGCCGCCCTCCGCCCCGCCGCGTCGCGCAGGATGCGACGCACCTCGGGCACCGCCATCGCGACGGCGAGGATCACGAGCCCTTGGAGCACCTCGACCATCTGCTTCGGCACGAGCGCATTGATCGCGAGGCCGCCCTGCGAGAGCGTCGCGAAGAAGAGCGCGGCGATGACGACGCCGACGGGATGATTGCGGCCTACGAGCGCGACGGCGATGCCAAGGAAGCCGGCACCACCGGTGAGTCCATCCTCGTAATAGCCCTTGTAGCCGAGCACGAAGTTGATGCCGCCCAGGCCGGCGAGCGCGCCCCCCATCGCCATCGCGCGCCAGAGTACGCCGCCGACGTTCACGCCGGCGTACTGCGCCGCATCCGGCTGCAATCCGACCGCGCGGAACTCGTAACCGCCGCGCGTGCGGAAGAGGAACCACCACGCCGCGCCGACCGCCGTGAGCACGATGAGGAGCGTCCAGTTCGCCGCCGACCCATGGAACGCCGGGAACGCATCGGAGAGCCGCGGCACCAGGCCGACCCCGATCGACTCGGTGTGCAGCGTCTCGGGCACGGCGAGCTTCGCGCTCACCACCCAGTTCAGCAGCGCGAGCACGATGAAGTTCAGCATGATCGTGACGATCACTTCGTGCGCGCCGAAGCGGGCCTTGAGCGCGCCGGGCACTGCGCCGACCGCGCCACCTGCGAGCAGCGCCGCGACGGTGCAGAGCATGATCGCGACGATGCCCGGCATCCCACTCGGCAAGGCGAGCCCGACCATCGCGGCGCCGAACGCGCCCGCGGCGAGCTGCCCTTCGCCACCGATGTTGAAGAGCCCCGCCCGCATCGCGAGCGCGACGGCGAGCCCGGTGCAGGTCAGCGTCGTCGCCTTGTAGAGCACCTGTCCGAACCCATACGGGTTCCCCCACGTCCCCTCAAGCAGGAGTCGCCAGACCGCACCCGGGGCCTCGCCATAGGCGAGGATGAGCAGGTCGCCCGCGACGACCGCGACGAGCAGCGCGACGAGCGGCGGGAGCACGCCCTCCTCGAAAGCGAGTCGGAGCCGCGCGTTCATGCCGCCCCCTCACGGCGTGCGCCGGTCATCCATGGCCCGAGGACCTCTTCACTCGCGTCGCGACGCGGCAGCACCGTGACGATGCGGCCGCCGTACATCACCGCGACGCGATCGGCGAGCGCGAGCACCTCGGCGAGTTCTGCCGACACGAGCAGGATCGCCTTGCCCGCGTCACGTGCGCGTCGTAGGCGGTCATGGATGAACTCGATCGCACCGACGTCGACGCCGCGCGTCGGTTGCGCCGCGAGCAGCACCGTGAAAGCGCGCGCCATCTCGCGTGCGATGACGATCTTCTGCTGGTTGCCGCCCGAGAGCGCGCCCGCCCGCAGCGTCGCGTCGTCCGGGCGGATGTCGTACTCGGCGATGCGCGCACGCGCATGCTCGCGCACGGCGTGCAAGTCGAGCGTCCCCGCGCGCGACGTGAACCGATGATGCTGGCCGAGCACGAGGTTGTCGGCGATCGAGTACTCGAGGATGAGCCCGCGCCGGTGACGGTCCTCGGGGATGTGCGAGAGACCGCGGTTTCCGCGCTCGCGCACGCTCGCGTTCGTGATGTCGGCATCGCCGAGCGCGATCGTCCCGCTCGTCACGTCGCGCAGCCCCGCGAGCGCCTCGAGCAGTTCGCTCTGTCCGTTGCCTTCGACGCCGGCGATGCCGAGGATCTCCCCCGGGGCGACGTCGAACGACACGCGATCGACGGCGCGCTCGACGCGCGCGCCGCGCACGACGAGATCGCGCACGGAGAGGGCCGGCCGCACGCCCGCGGTCTCCGATGAGGACGCACCGTCGCTCGCGGGCCGCGCCGTCATGAGCGCGACGTCGCGCCCGACCATCTCGCGGGCGATCTTCGCCGGCGTCACGTCGCGCGTCACGAGTCGCGCGACCGTCCGGCCGTGGCGCATCACGGTGATGCGCTCGGTCACGTCCATCACCTCGTCGAGCTTGTGCGTGATCAGGATGATCGTCGCACCGCCATCGCGCAGGCGCCGCAGCACCTTCCAGAGCTCGCTCACCTCGGGCGGCGAGAGCACCGCCGTCGGCTCGTCGAGCAGCAGGATCCGCGCGCCGCGATACAACGTCTTGAGGATCTCGACGCGCTGCGCCTCGCCGACCGAGAGGTCCGCGACGAGCCGGTCGGCCGGCACGACGAGCCCGCTCTGTGCGCTCAAGGCCTCGACGTCGCGCACCGCCTGCGCACGGTCGAACGCGCCACCGCGCGTCGGCTCGCGGCCGAGCACGACGTTCTCCGCGACCGTCAGCGTCGGGACGAGCATGAAGTGCTGGTGCACCATGCCGACGCCGGCGGCGATCGCGCGTGCGGTCGACCATCCCGTGACGTCGTGGCCCTGGACCTCGATCCGGCCACCGTCCGGCTCGAGCATCCCGCTCAGGATCCGCATCAGCGTCGTCTTGCCCGCGCCGTTCTCGCCGACGAGCGCGTGGATCTCGCCCGAGGCGACGTCGATCGATGCCTCTTGGTTCGCGAGCACCGCGCCGAAGCGCTTGCGGACGCCCGTCATGCGCACCGCCGTCGGTGCGGCGCCCGGCGTGCCCATCGTCGAGTCGGTCATCGGGTCGAGGGCACGCGGATGCGGCCGGCGATGATCTCCTCGCGGAGCGCCTCGAGTCGCGTGCGCACGCTGTCGGGGATCAGCGCGCGATTGTTCTCGTCGTACACGTAGCCGACGCCGTTCTCGGCGAGTCCGAATTGGTAGATGCCGCCGCGGAAGGTGCCGTCCTGGACGCGCCGCGCCGCGTCGAACACCGCCTCGTCGACGCGCTTCACCATCGACGTGAGGATCCGCCCGGGCGCCTCGCCGTACTGGTCGGCGTCGACGCCGATCGCATACCGCCCGAGCTGACGCGCCGCCTCGAACACCCCGAGTCCCGTCGAGCCCGACGCGTGATAGATCACGTTCACGCCCTGCTGGTACTGGCTCAGCGCGAGCTCCTTGCCGCGCCCCGGGTTCGCGAACGCGTCGGGCGTCACGCCGGCGTACTGCACGAGCACCTCGCAGTCGGGGCAGACGTGCTTCACGCCCGCGCGATAGCCCATCTCGAACTTGTGGATGAGCGGCGAGTCCATGCCGCCGACGAACCCGACGCGCTTCGATCCGCCGACGAGCGCCGCGAGCGCCCCAACGAGGAACGAGCCCTGTTCCTCGCGGAACTTGAGCGCGGCGAGGTTCGATGGCGGCTCGATCACGTTGCCGCTCGCATCGACCGAGAGCGCGTAGTCGACGCCGGCGAACGCGACGTCGGGATACTCGCGCGCGAGCACCGTGATGTCGTCGGTGAAGATGAAACCGACGCCGACGACGAGGTCCATCCCCTCGGCGGCGAGGAGTCGCAGGCCGGCCTCGCGGTCGGAGCCCTCGCCGGGCTCGACGAATCGCACGCGCGCCCCGAGGGAATCGGCGGCGCGCATCGCGCCGAGGTAGGCGCCGTCGTTGAACGACTTGTCGCCGCGGCCGCCCATGTCGAACACGATGCCGACCTCGAGCGCATCGCCCTCGGCGGGGCGCTCCGCCCCGGCAGGACGCACGAACGTGAGCGCGATGTGCGCCGCGAGCAGCGCACCGACCAGGGCCAGGAGCTTGCGCATCGAGGCGGAAGCTACATTCCGGCATGGCCGACCGCATCCGTACCCGGTTCGTCGTCATCGGCTCGGGCATCGCGGGCCTCCAGGGCGCGTGGCGCATGTCGGATCACGGCGACGTCCACGTGCTCACGAAGCGCACGCTGCGCGATTCGGCGACCGCGTACGCACAAGGTGGCATCGCCGCCGCGCTCGGGGCCGGGGATTCGCCCGAGTTGCACCGCATCGACACGCTCGCCGCCGGCGCCGCCCTCTGCGATGCGGCGGCCGTGGAGGTGCTCGTCGCCGAAGGGCCGGCGCGCGTGCGCGAGCTCGCGTCGGCGGGCGCGCGGTTCGATACCGACCTGACCGGTCGCTTCACGCTCGGCCGCGAGGCGGCGCATTCGCGCAAGCGCATCGTGCACGCCCGCGGCGATCAGACGGGCGCCGAGGTCGCGCGGGCCCTGATCCATCGCGTCAGCGAGCGGCCCAACATCCATGTGCTCGAGACCGCGCGCGCGCTCGACCTCATCGTGCACGGCGGGCGTTGCTGCGGCGTGCGCGCGAACGTCGGCGGACGCGCGGTCGAGATCATCGCCGACGCGACGGTGCTGGCGACCGGCGGCTCCGGCCAGCTCTACCGCTACACGACGAATCCGCAGGTCGCGACCGGCGACGGCTACGCGATCGCGCACCGGGCCGGCGTGCGACTCGCCGACATGGAGTTCGTGCAGTTCCACCCGACGGCGCTCGAGACATCGGAGAACCCGCTCGCGCTCATCTCCGAGGCCGTACGCGGCGAGGGGGCGGTGCTCGTGAACGATCGCGGCGTCCGCTTCATGCTGCGTCGGCACCGACTCGCCGAGCTCGCACCGCGGGACATCGTCGCCCGAGAGATCTATCGCGAACAGCGCCGCGGCCAACGCACCTGGCTCGACGCGACGAAGCTCAAGGCGACGTTCGCGCGCCGCTTCCCCGGCATCTTCGCGATCTGCCTCGCCCGCGGCATCGACCCGCGCCGAGACCGCATCCCGGTCACGCCGGCCGCGCACTACATGATGGGCGGGATCGTCACCGACCTCGCGGGTCGCTCGAGCCTCGATCGGCTCTACGCGTGCGGCGAGGTCTCGCGCACCGGCGTGCACGGCGCGAACCGCCTCGCGTCGAACTCGCTGCTGGAAGGACTCGTCTTCGCCGAGCGCGTCGCGCGCGATGCCGTGAACCAGCCGCGACTGCCCCGCGTGCCGCGTCTCGCCGAATGGGATGTTCCACGCCTCATCGACCGCGGCGCCGCGCAAGTCGCCGCCGACGAGATCCGCGAGGTGATGTGGGCGCACGTCGGCATCGACCGTGACGCAAGTGGCCTCAAGGAGGCACGTCGCGCACTCGAGGCGATCCAGTCACGCCTCGAACCCGGCGCGACCGAGGAGTTGAACATGGTCGAGACGGCCCTCCTGATCGCCCACTCCGCCCTCACGCGCCGCGAATCACGCGGGGGACATTATCGGAGCGACTTCCCCAGACCGAAGAACAAGTGGAAGGGAAGGCATATCGAGATGTGAGATGGGAGAGGGGGAGAGGAGAGCCTCGCACCCCGCACCAAGCACCATTCCCCGCGACTCGCATCGCCCGGCGACTCCTCTCGTCCCCCATCCAGCATCAGAGCCCGGACGGAGGCGTCGTCCCCGCCAAGAACCCCGTCAGCACGAGCACCCCCACCGCGATCGCGACCTCGATCCCGATCGTCCGCGTCACCGACGCATGCGCGCCGCGCGAGAACTTGAGGGCCGCCGTACGCCAGTGCATCAAGCCGAGCGCGAGCGCGAGGAGCACGAGCACGAGCTTCGTCGTGAGCAGGATCCCCCACGACGTGCCGACGAGGTCGTTCGCGCTGCGCAGCATCGTCACCGCCTGATAGCCGCCGCTCAACGCGACGAGCGCGACCGCCGCCATCGCGACGGCGTGGAACGCGGCCACGAGCCGTTCCGACGTCGCGACGCTCGCGAGCCGCGTCGTGCGCCAGATGTGGAACAGCGTGCCGAGCCAGAGTCCCGCGCCGATCACGTGCATCGTCGCGATCGTCATCGCGACGATCGGCTGCT
>CAYSAR010000122.1:0-4997 GCA_964428985.1 uncultured Gemmatimonadaceae bacterium
CGTCGTAGTCGAGGAGCCGCTTGCGCTGCTGGAAGTTCTGCAGCTCGACGCGCTTCTGCGCCTGCTCGATGCTCCGCGTGATGAGCGGGTGCGTGAGGACCTCGCCCTCCTTCGCGTTCATCGCGTCCATGAGGCGCGCGATGCGGTCCGACCCGAAGAGCCGCATCAGGTCGTCCTCGAGCGAGAGGAAGAACTGCGAGGTGCCGGGGTCGCCCTGGCGGCCGGCGCGCCCGCGCAGCTGGCGGTCGATGCGGCGCGACTCGTGGCGCTCGGAGCCGATGATGTGCAGGCCGCCGATCTCGGTGACGTCGACGTCCTTGCCGTCGGGGTCCTTCACGACCGACGGCTGCGACTCGCGCACGCCCTCGCCGAGCTTGATGTCGGTACCGCGGCCGGCCATGTTCGTCGCGATCGTGATGGCGCCGCGCTGGCCGGCGTTCGCGACGATCTCGGCCTCGCGCTGGTGGTACTTCGCGTTGAGCACGCTGTGCGGCAGGCCGGCGCGCTGGAACATGCGCGCGAGCGTCTCCGACTTCTCGACGCTCGTCGTGCCGACGAGCACCGGGTACCCGAGCCCGTGCAGGCGCCGCACCTCCTCGACGATGCCGTTGTACTTCTCGCGGCGCGTCTTGAAGACGAGGTCGTGGCGGTCCTCGCGGATGACCGGCTTGTTCGTCGGGATGACCGAGACCTCGAGGCCGTAGATCTGGAAGAACTCGGTCTCCTCGGTCTCGGCGGTGCCGGTCATGCCGGCGAGCTTCTCGTACAGGCGAAAGTAGTTCTGGATCGTGATCGTCGCGAGCGTCTGCGTCTCGCCGCGCACGGTCACGCCCTCCTTCGCCTCGACCGCCTGGTGGAGGCCCTCGCTCCAGCGGCGGCCCGGCATCGTGCGGCCGGTGAACTCGTCGACGATGAGGACCTGGCCCTCCTGCACGACGTAGTTCACGTCCTTCTCGAACAGCGCGTGCGCCCGCAGCAGCTGGTGGACGATGTTGAGCTTCTCCGACTTCGCCGCGTACTCGCGCTCGATCGTGCGCCGGCGCTCCAGTCGTGCGGCCGCGTCGAGGTCGGCGTCGTGGTCGATGCGCCCCATCTCCGACGCGATGTCGGGCAGCACGAACGCGTCGTGGTCGCCGGGCGACATGAAGTCGACGCCGCGATCGGTCAGGTGCACGCTGTGCCCCTTCTCGTCGAGCACGAACAGCAGGTCGTCCTCGATGTCGCGGAACGCCTGCTTCGCGTGCGGCAGCTTGCGGTCGGCGAGGTGCGCGAGCTCCTTCTGCTGGATCAACTGCTTGACGCCGGTCTCCTGCATGACCTTGAGCAGCCGCTTGTTCTTCGGCGCGCCCATGCGCGCCTTGTAGAACAGGAGGCCGGCGGTGTCGGTGTCCTCCGCCTCGAGCGCCTTCTCGCCGCGGGCGACGAGGTCGTTCGCGAGCTCGGTCTGCTTGCGCACGAGCCGCGCGACCGACTGGTTGTGCTCGGCGTACTGGACGTCGCCCTCGTTCCCGACCGGGCCCGAGATGATGAGCGGCGTCCGCGCCTCGTCGATAAGCACCGAGTCGACCTCGTCGACGATCGCGAACACGTGCGGCCGCTGCACGCGCTGGTCGAGCGACACCACCATGTTGTCGCGCAGGTAGTCGAAGCCGAACTCGTTGTTCGTGCCGTACGTGATGTCGCAGCCATACGCCGCGCGCCGCTCGGGCGTGCCGGGCTCGGTGTCGTCGAGGCACCCGACGGTGAGGCCGAGCCAGCGGTACAGGTGGCCCATCCACTGCGAGTCGCGCCGGGCGAGATACGAGTTGACGGTGACGAGGTGCGCGCCGCGCCCGGGGAGCGCGTTCAGGTAGAGCGGCAGCGTCGCGACGAGCGTCTTGCCCTCGCCGGTCGCCATCTCGGCGATGCGCCCGAGGTGCAGCTGGATGCCGCCGACGAGCTGCACGTCGTAGTGCACCATGTCCCACGTCAGCTCGTGTCCGGTCACGAGGACCTTCGTGCCGACGAGCCGCCGCGCCGCCTCGCGCACTGTCGCGAACGCTTCGGGGAGGAGGTCGTCGAGCACGTCGCCGAGCAGTTCGCGGTACTGCTTCTCGAGCCCGCCGAGGCCGTCGGCGCCGGTCAGCTCGTGGTCGATCGCCTCGGGGGCCGCGGCGTGCGCGGGCTGGTGCTTCTGCGCCTTGAGCGTGTCGATGCGGGTCTTGAGCTCCGACGTGCGCTCGGCGATCGTCGCCCGGAAGCGCGCCGTCTGCGCCTGGATCTCGGCGTCGGACAGCGCCCGGAGCCGCGCGTAGTGCTCGTTGATCTCGTCAACGATCGGCTGCACGCGCTTCTGTTCACGCTGGTGTCGGGTGCCGAAGAGGGCACCCATCAGGGACTTCAGCATCGGTTCGTCACTCGTCGGTGGGACTGCGGTAGAGCCCGTGCTCGGCGATGTAGCCGGCCACGGCGTCGGTCACGAGGCCGCGGACCGGGAGGCCGGCCCGCACGCGCGATCGGATCTCGCTCGACGAGATCTCCACGCGGCGCGAACGCACGACCTGGCCCTGCATCCCCGCCGGCAACGGCATCGCCTCCCCCGGCGCCCGGTCGCGCGAGAGGATGGCGACGCGCACGAGGGCCGCGAGCGCCGCGACCTCCCGCCACTGGCCGAGCTGGGCCGCGGCATCGTCCCCGAGGATCAGGTGCAGCTCCGTGTCGGGCCGCGCGGCCCGGTAGGCCCGCATCGTGTCGACGGTGAAAGATAACCCGCCGCGCTCGACCTCGATGGCATCGACCGAGAGGCGCGCATCATCCCCGGCGAGGAGGCGGGTCATCGCGAGCCGGTGCTCCGCCGGTGCCGATTCGCGCCCCCGCTTCAGCGGCTGCTGGGCGGCCGGCACGAGCACGACGGCGTCGAGCGCGAGCGCCTCCCGCGCGGCGTATGCCGCGAGGAGGTGTCCTACATGGGGCGGATCGAAAGTGCCGCCCAGGATCCCCAGGCGCGGCGTCACGAGGCGCTCAGCGTCCGGAGTCGGGTCGCGCGGCGGGGGGACTCGCCTTGCAGAGCGCGAGCACCTCGGGGTCGGTCGGGAAGCCGGCGCGCAGCGTGACGCACACCTCCTCGGCGTCCTCTCGGTAGTTCAGCTGCGGCCGACGGTACGTCTCGACGAGGCGCAGCAGCGCGTCCTTCGCCTTCTCGGTGTTCGGGTACTCGGCGACGACGTCGCGCAAGTAGAGGATCGCCGAGTCGTAGGCGCGCCGGCGGATGTAGTGCATCGCCGTCTCGTAGTCCTTCGTCGCGAGCCACTCGTCGACTTGCCGCGAGCGGGCGAGCGCGGTGTCGGCCAGCGGCGAGTTGGGATGCATGCCGGCGAGCAGCCGGTACTGCGTCTGCGCGAGCAGGCCGTACTGCGGATCGAGCGACGGCCGGCGCCACATCGCGCGGTAGGCGTCGCCGGCGGCGAGCATCGCGTCGTCGGCGAGCGAGTCCTGCGGATACTGCTCGGCGAGCCGCAGGAAGCTCTGCGCGGCGAGGAGCCGCTCGCGCTTCTTGAGGCGGGCATGGCCGAGGTACCAGTGCGACGGCGGCAGCAGCGTGTCGCGCGTCGGCAGGTCGAGCGTGAGGCGCTCGAACGCGTTGATCGCGTTCTGCCACTTGCCCCGGTCGAACGCGCGCTTGCCCGCGAGGTAGAGGTCGGTCGAGCTCGTGAAGTCGCGCGGGTTCAGGGCGTGGAAGCAGCCGGCGGCAACGAGGACGAGCGCGAGGAGCGGAAGGCGTCGGCCCATCACTTGGCGGGCTGCATGCGATCGGTGCCGACGAGGCCCCGGAAGTAGTCGATCGTCAGCTGCAGGCCCTCGCGCAGCTGCACCGTCGGTTCCCAGCCGAGCAGCTTGCGCGCTCGCGTGATGTCGGGCTGTCGCACCTTGGGGTCGTCCTCGGGCAGCGGTCGGGTGACGATCGCGCCCTTCGCGGGCACGCCGGTGAGCTCGATGACGAGCTCGGCGAGCTCGCGCACGGTGAACTCGTGGGGGTTGCCGACGTTCACTGGCATCCGCTCGTCGCTCATGAAGAGGCGGTAGAGCCCCTCCACCTCGTCGGACACATAGCAGAACGACCGGGTTTGCGACCCGTCGCCGTAGATCGTGAGCGGCTTCCCCTGGAGCGCCTGCACGATGAAGTTCGAGACGACGCGGCCGTCGCCGGGCCGCATGCGCGGCCCGTAGGTGTTGAAGATGCGCACGATGCGCGTGTCGACGCCCTGCGCGCGCTGGTACGCCATCGTCATCGCCTCGGCGAAGCGCTTCGCCTCGTCGTAGCAGCCGCGGGGCCCGATGGGGTTCACGTTGCCCCAGTACGTCTCCGGCTGCGGATGCACGAGCGGGTCGCCGTAGATCTCCGACGTCGACGCGAGGAAGAACCGCGCGCCCTTCGCGAGCGCGATGCCGAGCGCGTTGTGCGTGCCGAGCGACCCGACCTTGAGCGTCTGGATCGGCATCTCGAGATAGTCGATCGGACTGGCCGGCGAGGCGAAGTGCAGCACGCCGTCGAGCGCGCCGGCGACGTACGTGTACTCGGAGATGTTGTGCCGGATGAAGCTGAAGCGCGGGTTCCCGATCAGGTGGGCGATGTTGTCGGGATGCCCGGTCAGGAAGTTGTCCAGCCCGACGACGGTGTGGCCGTCGGCGAGGAAGCGGTCGGCGAGGTGCGAGCCGAGGAACCCGGCCGCCCCGGTGATGAGGACCCTCACGCGGCGCCCCGCCCGATCGACCGGTAGGTGAAGCCGAGCTCGGCCATCTTCGCCGGATCGTACAGGTTGCGCCCGTCGATGAGCACCGGGCGCCGCAGCGCCTGCTTGACGCGGGCGAAGTCGGGGAACCGATACTCGTTCCAGTCGGTGACGATGACGAGCGCGTCGGCGCCCTGGGCGGCGTCGTAGTTCGTCTTCGCGTACGTGATGCGGTCGCCGATGCGACGCTCGGCCGGCTGCCGACGAGCTGGGTGTTCCCGACCGCCT
>CAYSAR010000122.1:5007-7211 GCA_964428985.1 uncultured Gemmatimonadaceae bacterium
GGGTCGTGGGCGACGACCGTCGCGCCGGCGGCGATGAGCTCGTCGATGAGCGTCAGCGCCGGTGACTCGCGCATGTCGTCGGTGTTCGCCTTGAACGCGAGGCCCCAGAGCGCGACGCGGGTCCCCTTGAGGTCACCGAGCGCGTCGCGGACCTTCGCGACGAGCCGGTGCTTCTGCCGCTCGTTCGCGTCCTCGACGGCGCGCAGCACGCTCATCGGCGCGCCGCATTCCTCGGAGGTGCGCATGAGCGCCTTCACGTCCTTCGGGAAGCACGACCCGCCGTAGCCCGGGCCCGGGAAGAGGAACGCCGGTCCGATGCGGCTGTCGCTGCCGATGCCCTTGCGCACGAGGTCGACGTTGGCGCCGACCTGCTCGCAGAGGTTCGCGATCTCGTTCATGAACGAGATGCGCGTCGCGAGCATCGCGTTCGCGGCGTACTTCGTCATCTCCGCCGACGGGATGTCCATGAAGATGACCGGCTTGCCGGTGCGCACGAACGGCGCATAGAGGTCGGCCATGCGCGCGCGCGCGAAGTCGGTCGACACGCCGATGACGACGCGGTCCGGCTTCATGAAGTCGTCGACCGCCGCGCCCTCCTTGAGGAACTCGGGGTTCGAGCACATGTGGAACGGCACCTTCGCGTGCGGACGGATCGCGGCCGCGACCTTCTCGGCCGTCCCGACCGGCACCGTCGACTTCGTGACGACGACGACCTCCCGCGTCGCGTGGCGGCCGATGAGGTCGGCGACCGCGAGCACGTGCTTGAGGTCGGCCGAGCCGTCCTCGTCGGGCGGCGTGCCGACGGCGATGAAGATGACCTCGGCCTCGGCGATCGCGCCGGCGACGTCGGTGGTGAACTGGAGCCGGCCGGCGGCCTGGTTGCGCTCGACGTACTCCTCGAGGCCCGGCTCGTAGATCGGCAGCACGTTCCGCTTGAGACCCTCGATCTTGCCGGCGTCGACGTCGGCGCAGCGCACGTCGTTGCCCGTCTCGGCGAGACAGGCCCCGACGACGAGCCCCACGTAACCGGTCCCCACGACGGTGATCCTCATGCCGTCACCCCCGCCGCGACGGGCCGGGACGACGTGAGCGTCACGACGCGGGCGCGGCCGGGCCGCAGCCGCGCCACGACGTTGCGCGCGTCGATGACGAGCGGCGCGAGGTCGACGACGCGCTGGTAGTCGACCGCCTTGTGGTCGGTCACGACGACGACCGCGTCGACGTCGCGCAGGCGCTCATCGGTGAGCGCGACGCCGGTCACCTCGTGGCCATCCTCGCGGAACGACGGCACGTGCGGGTCGTGGTACTCGACGTGCGCGCCGCGCTCCTCGAGCAGCCGCATGACGTCGAGCGCCGGGCTCTCGCGCATGTCGTCGATGTCGCGCTTGTACGCGACGCCGAGCACGAGGACGTGGCTCCCGTTCACCGACTTGCGGTCGTCGTTGAGGGCCCACGCGACCTTCTCGACGACGAAGTCAGGCATCGCCGAGTTGACCTCGCTCGCGAGGTCGATGAAGCGCGTCTTGTAATTGAGGGATCGCATCTTCCAGGCGAGATAGTGCGGGTCGAGCGGGATGCAGTGGCCGCCGATGCCGGGGCCGGGCGTGAACTTCATGAAGCCGAACGGTTTCGTCGCCGCCGCCTCGATGACCTCCCAGACGTCCACGCCGAGCCGGTCGCAGACGATCGCCATCTCGTTGACGAGCCCGATGTTCACCGAGCGGAACGTGTTCTCGAGCAGCTTCACGAGCTCGGCCGCCTCGGGCGACGAGACGGGCACGACGGTGTCGATCGTCGAACGGTAGAACGCGATCGCGACCTCGTTGCACGCCGGCGTGATGCCGCCGACGACCTTCGGCGTGTTCTTCGTGTGGTAGACCGGGTTGCCGGGGTCGACGCGCTCGGGGCTGAACGCGAGGAACACCGTCTCGCCGACGACGAGCCCCCGCGCCTCGAGGCGCGGCTGGAGCAGTTCGCGCGTCGTCCCCGGGTAGGTCGTGCTCTCCAGCACGATGAGCATCCCCGGGTGCGCCTGCGCCGCGACGGTCTCGGCCGCCGACAGCACGTACGACATGTCCGGGTCGCGCGTCTTCGCCAGCGGCGTCGGCACCGCGATCGAGACGGTGTCGGCCTCGGCGAGGCGCGTCGCGTCGGTCGTCGCGACGAACGCGCCGCTCTTGACGTGCTTCGCGACCTGCGCGGCC
>CAYSAR010000123.1:0-7154 GCA_964428985.1 uncultured Gemmatimonadaceae bacterium
GAGGCCGGCGCCATAGGCGCGATCGCGCTGGCGGGCGGCATCGCGGGCGGCCCGGGCGGCGCGGGCCTCGAGGCCCTCGGCCTGCGCGCGCTCGATTGCCGCGTCGAGCGTGAGGCGCATCGGTTGCTGGGCGGCGGCGGGCGCCGCGCACAGCAGCGCCGCGACGGCGACGCCGCGGGCGAACGGACGGAGCATGGTCATTCGTAGCGGAGGCAGACGACGGGGTCCTGCCGGGCGGCGCGCCAGGCGGGGACGATGCCGAAGACGAGTCCGACGGAGAGCGAGACGCCGAACGCGACGACGACGGAGATGACGGAGACGAGCGTGCGGATGCCGGCGAAGCGCTCGATGCCGAAGCTGAGGCCCGCGCCGACCATGATGCCGGCGACGCCGCCGGCGACCGAGATCAGCACCGCCTCGGCGAGGAACTGGAACAGGATGTCCTTCTGCGTCGCGCCGAGCGCGCGGCGCACGCCGATCTCGCGGATGCGCTCGAGGATCGACGCGAGCATGATGTTCATGATCCCGATGCCGCCGACGATCAGCGAGATGCTCGCGATCGCGCCGAGCACGATGTTGAAGATCGTCTTCGTGCGCTGCTCCTGCTTGAGCAGCAGCTCGGGGACGGTGATCTCGTAGTCGACGACGCCATTGTGGCGCCGCTCGAGCATGCGCCGCGCGATGTCGGCGACCTGGGGCACATGCCGCGCGTCGTGCACGCGCACGACGATGCGGTCGAGCTGGTTCGTGTTCGAGCGCTCGGCCTTGACCTCCTCGGACGGCTGCTCGTTCCCCTCGCCGCCGACGATGACGACGCCCTCGCTGTTGTTCGCGCGCGCGGCGGCCTCGATGTCGCGCTGCGTCACCTGCGCGCGGTTGCGGAAGCGCGAGAGCATCGTGTTGATCGGCACGAACACGTCCATGCCGACGTCGCGGAGGCCGAGCCGCTCGGCGTTCTCGCCGGCGACCTGGCGGTCGGCGAGCACGCCGACGACGGTGAGCCAGATGTACCCGACCTTGAGCGGCTTGCCGATCGGATCCTCGGTCGTGAAGAACCGCGAGCGCACGCCATGGCCGATGATCGCGACCGGGCGCCCGAGCTCCATCTGCTCGTCGGTGAAGTTCGCGCCGCTCACGATCGGCATGTTGAGCAGGCGGAAGTACGTGCTGTCGATGCCGACGACCTTGCCCGATCGCCGCCGCCCCTCGCGCGTGATGCTCGAGTTGACCATGACCTCGGCGCTCACCGCGTCGACGCCGGGGATCGCGTGCTCGAGCGCCTTCGCGTCGAGGTAGGTGAGGCCGGGCGACCAGCGCTTGACCTCCTTCGCGTCGTCGTCCTCGCCGGCCGTCCCGTCCTTCTGCTCCACGTACGGCTTGATGAGCACGTTGTTCGACCCGAGCAGCTTCATCTGCTCGAGGATCTCGGACTCGGCGCCCTTGCCGATCGCGAGCATCGCGATGACCGACGCGACGCCGAAGAGGATGCCGAGCGAGGTCAGGCCGGCGCGCAGGCGGTTGTGCGCCACCGCCTCGAGGGCGGTGCGCACCGCGAACACGACATGCGAGTAGAACGCCCCGCGGAGTTCCGCGAGGCGCTTGAGGTCAATTGCCACGGGGCGCCGGGACGGACTGGGTCTTCGTCGCGGTGTCGCCACCCTCGGCCTTCGTGCCCCGCGTCGAGCCCGGGAGGCGCGCGACGGTCATGCTCGACGCGTCGGCCGGCGGCACGAGCAGCACCTCCTCGCCGGCCTCGACGCCCCTGAGGATGACGACCTCGAGGTCGTTCATCGCGCCCGTTTCGACCTCCTGCTTCGTGACGCGGCCGCCCGAGCGCTTGTAGACGACCGGGATGTCGGCGTCGGTCGTCACCGCCTCGAGCGGCACGGCGAGCACGTCCTTGAGCATCGTCGTCTGGATCGTGTTGCCCGTCGTCATGCCCGGCCGCAGCGTCGTGTCCGTCGCGCTGAGCAGGACCTTCACCTCGAAGACCTTCGCGTCGGTGTTCGGGCGCTGCTCGCCGACGTTCGCGACGGCGACGACCTGGCCCGCGAGCTTCTTCGTCGGGTCGGAGTCGAGCGTGATCGTCACCGGCTGCCCGACCGCGACCTTCCGGATGTCGATCTCGTTCACGTACGTGATCGACTCCATCTTCGTGAGGTCCGGCAGCGTCGCGACGGTCGGGTCCCACGCGCCGACCTGCGAGCCGACCGCGCGCTTCTTGCCGTTCCACTCCTTCTGGTAGATCACCATGCCGGGGGCGGGGGCGCGGATCGTGAACTCGCCCATGACCCGCTGCACCACCTCGAGCTGGTTCTTCTGGCGCTGGAGGTCGGCGCCGACCTCGCGCATCTTCGCCTGCGCCTGCTCTTCCTTGGTCTTGTAGTCGAGCTTCGCCTGCGCGAGCGCGCGCACGGCCTTCTCGTACTCGATCTCGGCCTGCCGCTTGATCGTCGGCGCCTCGTAGATCGCCTGTTCCTTCGCGAGCTGCTTCTCCTCGAGCGCGGCTTCCATCGTGCGGATCTGCTCACGCGCCGTCGAGAGGTTGAGCGTCGAGTCGAGCATCGCCTGCTCGGTCACCGCCTCGGCCTTCTGCACCGCGAGCGTGACCTCCTGGAGGCGCTGGGCGAGCGACGACCGATCGAGCTCGGCGACGACGTCGCCCTGCTTGACGATCGTCCCCTCGGGCACGAGCGACGCGATCTTCACCTGGAACGCGCCGGCGCGCTGCATCTCCTGCGGACCCTGGATCTGCACCGAGGCGCTCGCGCGCAGCTCGCCGGCCGTTGTCACGTTGACCGCGAAGTCACCCTCGCGGACCGACGCGACGAGCGCCGCGCCGTCATCGGCTGCCGGCCGCGCCAGCAACCACGCCGACGGGGCGCCAATGACGAGGAGCACGAGGACCACGAGGGTCCGGCGGGACTGGACGAAGCGACGCATCGGGACAGCTCGCGTTACGGGTGGGGACGCGGAGAGCGCCGGGACCGGCACCGTCCGTTGAGACACGACAAACGCACGGTTGGTTGGCTCCGCTACGATAGAGCGGGCCACCGACCGGCGCATCGGACTTAATCAAGACGTAACGAACTTCCAATACGCGAAGAGGCGGGGACTTGATTCGTCCCCGCCTCCGGCGCCCTTCACTTGCGGTCCTTGGTGGGATCAGGGCCAGGGGAGCGGAATCACCGGGAAGCGCGAACGCTTGGCTGGGTCATCGTCGCCCGCGAAGTATCGGTCGATCTCCCGCCGAGCCGCAGCCCGGAGCGCTCGATCGGGCAGCGCCCCCTCCCGCATGCCGTCGATCCGCTCGGCGAGCTGCGAGAGATGCAGCTCGGCGACCTGCCGGACGTCCGGCATCGCCCGCTGGTCGCCGGCGAGATCGAGCAGGCTGTTGAGCACGACGCGCTGCACCGCGCGGCGCAGCGCCTGTTCGTTCGGGTTCGACGACGCCGCGGCGCCCCACGTGCGGTCCACGACCGTCCGCAGCACCTCATCGAGCGTCGGATTCTGGGGGTCGCGCGCGTGGAAGAGCACGACGCGCGCCATGCGCTGGCGGTCGAGGAGCGTCTCGATGACCTCGGTCGCGAGCCCGCCGGCGAGCGTCACTTGGTCGAACGCGGTGCCGGCGTTGCCGCCGAGCCACGCGAGCGAGCCGTCGCCGCCCGGCGGGACCGGCGGGATGAGCTTCATGACGCGCTCGGGCACGAGGAGTTCGCGCGGCTCGAGCGCATCGAGCGCCATCGTGAGCGCGCGCCGCTGCTCGGCGGCCGGCACGACCGTCGTCGGCGCCTGGCCATCGCCGCGCAGCGCGTAGCGGAAGTCCATGCCACCGACCGTCTTCACGAGCCCCTCGAGCGAGTATCGATGGTGCAGGTAGACATGCGCGAAGCGCATGCCGAGCAGGTACATCGGCTCGCCCGGCTTGATCGCGCGCTCGTCGAACTTGTCCATCGCGACGCGCCGCACGGCCGTCGTGCGCTCGACCGCATCGAACATCGTCGCGCCCTCGACCCAGCGCGTCACCTGCGGGATCGAGCCGTTCGCGCCGGCATGCGCATCGCCGACGAAGCGCAGGCCGCGATCGAGCCCTTCCTTCACGACCTGTGCGAGGCCGGCCTGCTCCGCCTCGGCGTTCGGATACCAGCGATACCCCCACTTGATCGCGAGCGAGTCCCAGCCGCCCGCCATCGGACGGTAGGCCTTCGAGAGGTCGAGGTTCCCGCGCGCGTCGACGGTGATGAGCGGCACCGGGTAGTCCATGACCGACGCCCGGTCCTGCGAGTGCGCGATGTAGTTGTGCGCGAGGCCGATCGTGTGCCCGATCTCGTGCGCCGCGTGCTGGCGGCGGCGGGCCATCGCGAAGTCCTCGGCGCTCACGTTGAGGCCGTTCGCCCCCGCCGCCGGGAGAAGGCCGGCGTAGATGTTGTAGTCGATCAACGAGCGCCACGCATCCATGCGCACGACGGTGCGGATGATCTCGCCGGTGCGCGGGTCGGAGAACGACGGCCCGACGGAGGGGCCGGGGCCGATGCGATGCACCCAGTAGATCATGTTGTATCGCGCGTCCATCGGGTCGGCGCCCGCCGGCAGGTCACGCACCTGGAACGCGTTCCGGAAACCCGCCGCCTCGAAGACCTTGTTCCACCACATCCCGCCGTCGCGGAACGCCGAGCGATACGGCTCGGGGATGCCGGGGTCGAGGTAGTAGACGATCGGCGTGACCGGCTCGGTGAGCTGACCGCGCTGGTACGCGGCGGGGTCCTTCGGGATGAGGCGCCAGCGGTTCGCGAAGCCATCGCGATACGTCCCTTCGAACGACTGGGCGAAATCGTTGAAGCTCGTGCCGAAGAAGCCGGCGCGCGGGTCGTAGGGGCGCGGGCGGAAGCCCTCGGACGAGGGCAACGCGACCAGCGAGTGATGGAGCTCGAAGACGGGCGCCGACGCATCCGGCGCCGCGCGCCGCAGCGCGAAGCCCGGGTTGTCGACGTTGAACGTGAGCACCGCGTGGATCTCGACGTTCATCGGGAACGCCTTCGTGCGCGCCTGGTCGAACCAGCTGCGCTGCGCGTCCACGCGCGCGCTCCCCTGCTGCGAACGCCGGATCGACTCGCCGATGCCGTAGGTGTCACTGAGGAAGAGACTCGTGGCGTCGATCGTGATGACGCCGTTCGCCTCGGATTCGATGGGGAACGACGCGACGACCGACCACGGGAACGCCTCGCGCGCGGCGCGGGCCGTCGCCTCGGGCGCCCCCTGTGCGCGCACGCCCCAGTTGTCCTGCACGAGGAGCACGCGCTTCCCCTGCCGCTCGAAGCGCACGACGTCGCTGCCGCCGGTCTGGCCGCGGTCGAGCCCGAGCTGCGAGACGCCGGCGCCGGTCGCGAGGACCGTCTGGTAGAGGAGGTCCCTGCCGAGCCGGTCGGGCGTGAGCTCGAGGAAGAGCTTGTTGCGGTCGGCATCGACGCGGACACCGACCAGCGAACGTTCGGGCGCCTGCGCGACGAGCGACGAGGCAGCGAGCGAGACGACCGTTGCGGCGGCGAGCGCGCGGAGCGCGACGGAGCGGGTTCGCGACAGGGACATGGCGACGGGGCTCGGGTGGCAGGGTTCGGACGTGCAAAGATGCACGCCGGGCGCTACCAGCGGAACGCACGAGCGCGTCAGCCGTTGAGTTTCGCCTGTGCCTCCCTCTCGCGCTCTCCCAGCAATCGTGTCACGAACCGCTGCCCCTCGCCGATCCGCTCCACCTCGACCGCGACCGCGTCCATCGAGCGCTCGAGCGACTGCATGCGCTCCGCGAGTTCGGGGGTCAGCGACACCGTCACCGCGTTCCGCCGCCAGATGCGGCGCGACCAGGCGAGCACGATCGGGATCGCGAGGATCGTGAAGATCACCGCGCTCATCTCAAGTACGTCGGCCGGCGAGATCCGCTCCGGCCGCCGCGGCGGGTCGATGTTCGCGCCCGGCACCGCCGCCGCGACGGCGACGCGCGCCTCGGCCTCGGCGATCGCGATCTGCTTCGCCGCCAACTGCTGGTCGACTACCGCGAGTCGGCCCTCGATCCCCGTGCGGTCGCCGTCGCTCACCGTCCCTTGGCGAAGTTGGCCCACGAGCTCTCTGCGTGAGCGCTCGAGCATCTCGTACTGGTTGCGCAGCTCGCGCAGCTGCGCCCGATAGCCCGTGAGCACCGCGTTCGGGTTCGCGCCGGACGCCGGCGCGGGGGTCGTCACCGTCGTCGCCTGCGGGT
Organism: uncultured Gemmatimonadaceae bacterium; assembly: GCA_964428985.1. Classification (GTDB taxonomy): domain Bacteria; phylum Gemmatimonadota; class Gemmatimonadetes; order Gemmatimonadales; family Gemmatimonadaceae; genus Pseudogemmatithrix. The sequence continues at coordinate 6,251 of CAYSAR010000123.1, forward strand.
TGGGCGTGCCGGTTGCCGGCGCCGGAGGGGCTGGCGTCGCCGTCGCTTGGGCTGCGTGACTCTTCATGCCCCTATTCTACGCGCAAGAGGAGCCGCCGGCTTCACCGGCGGCCCCTTCGCATGGACGCAACGGTCAGCGCAGGTCGACGCCGAGTCGCAGCGTGCGTCCCGCGCGCGGCAGGCCGCACTGCTCGTACATCGCCGCGTTCGTGATGTTGTCCATCCCCGCGACGACGCGCAGGAATCGGAAGAGCCGCCCACCACCGAGCCCGAAATCGCGGTGCAGCGTGATGCCGGCGACGCTCTGTCCCCCGAGCGCGATGTCCTCGTCGGTGTCGGGATCGACGCAGTACTGTGTCCCGATGTGCGCGAGCGTCGCGCCGAGCGTCACGTCGGCGAACGTCGGCACCGAGCCGTCGAGCATCGCGCGGAAGCCCGGCATGTGCTCCGGTCGACGCACGGCCCCGCCTGCCGTCAGGTCGTGGATCGTGACCTCTTGCGCGACGAGATCGAGCGTGATGCTCGGGCCGTTCGCGCCACCGCGCCAGCCGGCGATCGCCTCGACACCGAGCGTGCGCATGTCGTCGCGATTGATGCGCTGGAAGCGGTTCGTCGCCGGCACGCCGACACGCACGATGCCGTCGTCGAGCCAGTGGTGGAAACCGATCACCTGCGCGACGACGCCACGGAGCGACGTCGGATCGCCGAGCGAGACGCCCATCTCCGCCGCGAGCAGGTGCTCGGGCCGGAGGTCGGGGTTCGGCTCGAAGCGGTCGAGCGCGCCGGAGTAGAGCTCGCGCAGCGCCGGGAAGCGCGCGCGCGAGCTGGCGCTCGCGTGCACCCGCACCCGCTCGCTCGCTTGCACCGTCGACCCCACGCGCCAGCCGAGATGATCCTTGGGGCC
>CAYSAR010000124.1:0-1156 GCA_964428985.1 uncultured Gemmatimonadaceae bacterium
AACTGCCCCATCTTCACCTTGTCGCTCGTGAATTGTACCAGCGGAAAGACCGCGAACGCGAGCTGGAACGAGAGCACGACCTGCGAGAAGACGAGCAGCTTCGCCGTCCCGCTCTCGCCATACATGATGCTGACGATGACCGCGGGGATGATCGCGATCGCGCGCGTAATGAGGCGCCGCAGCCAGGGCCGCAGCCGGATGTTGAGGAAGCCCTCCATGACGATCTGTCCCGCGAGCGTCCCGGTGATCGTCGAGCTCTGTCCGCTCGCGAGCAGCGCGAGCGCGAACACCGTGCTCGCGGCGCCGACGCCGAGCAGCGGAGAGAGCAGCTGGTAGGCGTCCTGGATCTCGGCGACCTGCGTGTTGCCGGTCGTATGGAACGTCGCGGCCGCGACGACGAGGATCGCCGCATTGATGAAGAGCGCGAACGAGAGCGCGATCGTGCTGTCGATGAACGCGTACTTCACCGCCTCGCGCTTGCCGCTGAACGTCTCGGCGTAGCGCCGCGTCTGCACGATCGAGCTGTGCAGGTACAGGTTGTGCGGCATCACCGTCGCGCCAAGGATGCCGATCGCGATGTAGAGCTTCCCTTGGTCGCGCAGGATGTCGGTCGTCGGGATGAAGCCCTTCGCGACCTCGACCATGTCTGGGCGCGAGATGATGATCTGGAAGAGGAAGCAGGCACCGATCGTCGCGACGAGCGTGATGACGACCGCCTCGATGATGCGGAACCCCTTCTGTTGGAGCATCAGGATCAGCATCACGTCGACGCCGGTGATCAGGATGCCCCAGGTGAGCGGGATGCCGAACAGGAGGTTCAGCGCGATCGCCGTGCCGATGACCTCGGCGAGGTCGCAGGCGGCGATCGCGATCTCGCAAATCACCCAGAGGAGGAACGAGACCGGCTTCGAGTAGTGGTCGCGACACGCCTGCGCGAGGTCACGCCCGGTGACGATGCCGAGCTTGCTCGCGAGCCCTTGGAGCAGCACCGCCATGAGGTTCGAGAGTAGGATGACCGAGAGCAGCGTGTAGCCGTAGCGCGAGCCGCCGGCGAGGTCGGTCGCCCAGTTGCCCGGGTCCATGTAGCCGACCGCGACCAGGTACCCCGGCCCGGCAAACGCTGCCAGCTTGCGCCAGAACCCGGCGTCGTGCGGCA
>CAYSAR010000124.1:1166-7139 GCA_964428985.1 uncultured Gemmatimonadaceae bacterium
TGATCGGCACCGAGCGGTACACCTCCGACAGCGACGGCGTCGGCCGCGAGTGCCGCCAGCCGGCGGTATGACTCGGCAAGCCCTCCGTTTCCTCACTGTCCTCGCTCACCTCTCCCATCTCACCTCTCCCATCTCACCTCTCCCGTCAGAAGTAGGTCGCCATCCCAACCTGCACCGCTCCCAATCGCACCGTCTCATTCCGCGCGAGGTCGTGCGAGCGCTGCCGGCGATAGTTCGCCTTGAATACCGTGCCGTTCACCGGCCGGAAGCTGAGCCCGAGCACCAAGGCCGTCGCATCGTCACCGATCAGGTCGCCCGTGCTCGCGAAGCGCCCGACGTTGCGATCGACATGCTCGAGCCGGACGTCGGCCGCGAGCGCCGCATCGGGGAAGCCGCGCATCGACGGACGCCAGACCGGCATCGACGCATCGAGATGCCAGCCGAACTGCCGATCGCCAAAGAGGTCGGCGAGATCGGCCGGCACGTCGATGCGAGCGTAGGCGGCCTCGCCGCGCAGTTCGACGACCCCGACCTGCGTGCTCCCGTCGAGCGCGAAGAGCCGCACGCGCCGCGGGTCATCGACCGGGACGCCCTCGGAGCGATAGGAGTTGTAGATGGCCGAATAGAACGAGAGTCCGAGCTCGCCGAAACGACCGTGCTGCGCCGCGAGCCGTCCCGAGAGCGCGGGGGACCCGTTGTTGTCCTCGGCGAACTGCTCCTCCCGCTTGCCGTCGGCGAGACTCGTGCGGCCAGAGGGATTCAGGATGACGCCGTCGCCGAGGCCGTTCGTCGCGTAGAGGTCGTACGTCATGCCGAAGCCGCGCGGCGCGAGCCGGCCATGGATGCCGAACCCGACCTCGGAGAGCGTCGACGGGATGATCTCGGTCGAGACGAGCGGCCGGTCGATGAAGTTCCAGCGCGGCGAGTCATGGTTGACGTTGAACGCGCCGAGCGGCGGGAGGATGATCCCCGCGCGGAGGACGAGCGACGGATTGATCGCGACGTCGATGAGCGCCGTCTCGAGCGCGATCTCCTCGGTCCCATGCTCGAATTCGAGCTCGGAGATGAAGCGGATGCGCGAGCCGAGCGACGAGAAGAGGAAGACGTTGAACCGGCGCAGCTCCATCGAGAACCCTTCGCCGACGCCGTCCTCGACGACGTGGTTCGTGTTCCCCTCGACGTACCCACCGATGCTCGTGCGCCCGAGCGAGCCGACGACGGGCCGCGCGTAGATGCCTTCCTGAACGGTGCGGCGTGTCGTGTCGGCCGGCTGTTGGGCGTCGAGCCCTGGCGCGAGCATCGACGCGGTGACGAACGCGACCGCAAGTCGCTTGATCATCGCGCACCTCCGCGGATGTCGATCACGACGCGGTCCGGCTCGACCACGACCGGGAACCGGATCAACGGAGCCTGCGTCGGTCCCTTGAGGATCTCGCCGACATGCGTGTACTCGCTGCCGTGGCACGGACAGACGAGCTTCGTGCCCTCTGGTTCGACCGTGCAGCCGCGGTGCATGCAGCGCGTGAGCACGGCCGTGTAGTCGTCGGCGCCGTGCTGATGCACGTAGACGGGGAACTCGAGGCCCGGCGCGTCGACGAGCGCGTGCGGCTGCTTCGCGAACTCATCGCGCGAGACGATGAGCCGACCGTCGTCGGCGAGCAGTCCGGGGACGTAGCTCATGCGCGCGCAGCCGGCCGCGAGCGGGGCGAGTGGCGCCACCGCGCAGAGCGTCAGGAAGTCGCGTCGGTCCATGGACGCCATGATCAGAGCGACCTCAGATAAGCGAGCACCTGGCGGCGTTGCCCGTCGGTCAATCCATCGAACCAGGCGCGGCTGGCCGTCGCCTCGCCGCCATGCAGCGCGATCGCCGCCTCGATCGACTTCGCGCGGCCATCGTGCATGAGGTGCATCGAACCGCCCTGCGACTTCGCGGCGAGACCGAGCCCCCAGAGCGGCGCCGTGCGCCATTCGCTCGTGAGCGCACGCCCTTCGGTGTATCCGTCGTCGAGCTCCGGCCCCATGTCGTGCAACAAGAGATCGGTGTACGGCTTGAACGTCACGCGATCGAGCGCCGCGATCGTCGACGCCCCGGTCGTGAGCTCCGGCAGGTGACAACTCGCACAGGGCCCGTTGTCGAAGAGCTGTTCGCCCATCACGACGTCGGCATCCGACGCCTTCCGTCGCGGCGGCGCCTTCAATGTCTTGATGTAGAACGTCACCGCGTTCACGACCGCGGCGCTGACCTCGGGCTCGGCCGCCGCGTCGCCCGTGAACGCGCCGACCTGCGGATTGAAGACCTCCTCGGGGATCAGGTCGCTCGTGATCCCCATGTCCTGGTGATACGCCGTCGCAACCTGCTGGAGCAGGTTGACCGAGAGCGCCTTCTTCCCGAATCGGCCGATGTACTGGCCGTCGATCGTCGTGCCGCGCGTCGGCGGTCCGTCCTGCGCGACGGCCTCGAACGCGACGACCCGCGCGAGCAGGTCGGTCGAGTCGACGAGCTGGAGCCGGCCGGACACGCCGTCGCCATCGAGGTCGTCCGGATCGGCGAGGTTGATCAGCGTCGTGTCATCGACGGCCTCGAGATAGCCGAGCCCCGTGACGGCGGGCGCGGTGAGTCGCGTGTAACCAGTCGCGGCGCTCGGCAGCCGCTCCGCGACGTAGCCGAGCACCGCGCGATCCTGGAGTTGCGGACCGCCGGCGGCGCGCATGCCGTCGAAGACATCGCCCGCGAGCATCCGCCCGAAGCGCGTGATGTTGAAGACCGGATGCCCCTTGCCATCGCCGACATGGCACGACTCGCACGACGCGGCGACGAACACCGGCCCGAGACCATCCGCCGCGCCGAACGTGCGGGCGAACTCCGCGTCGCCCGCCGCGTGCATCGCGACCTGCGGACCGCTGAGTCCGGGCAATGTGCCGGCGAGAACGTCGTCCTCCGCCGGCGCATTCGGCATGAGGGCGTCACATCCGGAGATCGCGACCAGGAGCGCGACGCCGGCCACGATTCGACCGTTCGAGGAGTTGGCGCACATACGCATCAGTCTGCTCAGGGCTTGTTTTAGTACGCCCTAAGTCTGCTGTGCGTTTCGCCGAAGTCAAGTGTTGGTTCGTGACGGCGCACACTGTGACCCCCCTCTCTGTCGCGGTTGGACAAAGACGGGTATTCGTGGACGCCGGATGAACCCCACCAGCGACGCCCCACGTCCGAGCGATCCATGATCGATGACACCAATCCCCCTGAGACCGTCCTCGCCGACCTTGGTCGCGAGGTCGATCGGCTGTTGCGGCAGATCCCTGCCGCGAACGTCGAGCGGCCGACGCTGGTGAACACGCAGGAGCACGCCGCGCCCCGATCCCATCATGCGTCGAGCGCGCCCCCTCGCCGTCATTCGTCGCCGGTGCGGGTATCCGCGAACGGGGCGGCCGCACGGATGCGCAACTCGGGCGAGTTCTCGACGCGCCTGCGCACGATGCTTCCCTGGTTCGGCGCCGTGTCGGCCGTCGGCCTCGGTCTCGCGGTGACGCAGTGGCCCTATCAGCGCGACTGCGGCTTCATGCTCCACCTCTACCTTGGCGTCATCGGCACGGTGATGCTCGTCGGTGGCTGGGCGACGATCACCGCGTGGAAGGTCCGGAACGCCGGTGCGCATCTCCTCGGCGCACTCGTGATGTTCTGGGGCATCGTCCTCGCGGCGGAGCAGATCCTGCCGCGCATCGGCTATGCGGCCGTGCCCGCGGCGTGGACCTGCTCGCGCTAGGATGACCGGTGACATCCGCGCCGGCCGTCGTCTCCGTGCGTCGATGGGTCGCGATCGCGCTGCTCGTCGCGGCGCCGGTCGCTGAGGCGCAGCGCGCCCCGCTCTCCGGCGCCGCGCCCGCGACGACCGCACCGAACATCTGGTTCGGCGCGACGCTCGGCGGCGCGGGCGTCCGCCTCACGTGTGACGCCTGCCAGGCGGCGCGCGATGTCGGTCCCCAGTTCACGATCATGGCGGGCGCGCATGCGGCCCCGCGCCTGCGCGTCGGCGTCGAGCTCGGCCGCTGGTCGTACTCGCGCGACGACGTCCGCGAGACGGTGACGTCGCTCGGACTCCTCTCGCACGTGAAGCTCGGGCCGGACCCGCGGCGCGGCGTCTACCTACTCGGCGGGATCGGATGGTCGGGGTATCGCGCGGGCGACTTCTCGTATGATGCGGCGCGCATCACGGTGGGAGCGGGGTACGACCTTCCGCTCATGAGCCGCTGGGTGATCGGCAACGAGATCGCGCTGGATGCGGCGGCGTTCGCGCCGATCAAGAGCGAGAGTGTGGTCGCGATGCGGAACGTGGGGTTGAGCTCGGTTCGGCTCGGATTCCATCTGCGGCGACAGTAGAACGGCGGGTGGCGGGTGGCGGGTGGCGGATAGCAGTGAACCGGACGGAGCGTGTCAGGTCTCGCGTGAGGTGACCGCGATGCCACCGGCTCCTTGGTCGCGCCGCGTGCGGCGTGATGGAGGAAGGGCCGATGCGAACGTTCCCGCTCGACAAGATCTCGCTCGCGGCGCTCTTGGCGCTCGCGGTCTGCGCCTGTGCCGATGATGAGGTGACATCGCCGCGCTTCGATACGCCGGCCGAGATCGGCGTCTCGACGGCATATGGCATCTGGGCGCCCTCCGGCGGTGACACCTGCACGAGCGAAATCCACGACTCGTACAGCGTCGTCGGCCCGGACGGCCTACGCTATCCGACGTGGCATCCCCCGGTACATCCGGCGACGGGCTGTACGTTCGGGCACGAGCACGGCCGCGACCCTGCGGGCTCCGACCTCTATCGCGAGGTCGGACCGATCCCGTTCGGCTACGCGAACCAACACCTCGTCGCGAGCGGCTTCGGCGCGCCGCGCAACGAGGATCATGTCGGTCACAAGGTCGAGTGGGCGAACGACATGCCGATGCGTGTCGGCGAGACCGGCAACGCGACGTTCGACGTGCGCTGCGACGTGCTGACGAAGCTGCATCAGGGCACGCATTCGCCCGACGCCTTCACGAACAACCTGCACGAGGTCGTCTACCACGTGCGCTGCACCGACGGCACGGCGTTCAGCGCGACGCTGCTGACGCCGATCGGCACGCCGGGCGAGTTGGTCGCGAACTGCGCGCGCGAGCGACGCACGATCGCCGGCACGGCGAACCCCGCAATCTCGCCCGCGGGCGGTGGCGTGCGCCTGCTCCCCGACGCCGGGTGCGTCGACGAGCACGTGGTCCGCGAGGACGGCGAGCGTCCGCGCTTCGACGCCGCGCTGCACGAGAGCTGGGAGATCAACGGCTCGCTGCGTCGCGCCGACGGGCGCGTGCTCGCGTCGTTCGACCCGTACTATCAGGTGCGCGACCCGAGCCGCTACTACGATCCCGCCTCGACCGACCGCGCGATGTCGCGACCGATCGACCTCTGCTACCTCCCCCTCGTGGCGTTGCGCGACCGGTGCCAGGGCCTGCCGACCGACCCGATCGCCTGGGACGACCCGCGCTCGCCGTTCAAGGGGGTGCGGCGCTTCGTCGACGTGAATGGCAACCGCGTGCGCAACGCCGACGGCCCGGAGGTGTGGTATACCGACCCGCTCGGTCGCAACGGTCGCACGACGCCGTTCGTCGGTTCCATCAGGCAGTGGATCGCGAAGCACGACAACTCGGGTCTCGACCTCCACGGTGAACTCATGGGCCACGACCGCAGCTACGACGCACCCGGCGTGCGGGCGCCGAACTGATGCGCCTCGTCCCGCGGTTCCTCGTCGGCCTCGCGCTCTTCCCGGTGGCCGTCGGCGCGCAACTCGCGCCGGACACGCCGCGCATGGTGAGCCCGCATGCGTCCGGCGGACTCGGCGTGCACTGGGTGCGCGCGCACACGCTCCCGTTCGATGACGAAGCCGTGCTCGTGACGTGGGCGATGCCCGGCCTGCCGGACGGCATGCGTCTGCGCGGTCGCGCCGGCCGCG
>CAYSAR010000125.1:0-7042 GCA_964428985.1 uncultured Gemmatimonadaceae bacterium
CCGAAGCACCCGCGCGAACGCCCACGCGGTGAGCCCGAGCACGAAGGCCCAGCTCGCGAGCATGAACAACAGTGCGCCGGTGGACATCAGGCCGCCTCCCCGCTCGTGTCGACCTCGATGAAGCCCTTGCGGTCATCGTACTGGTTGCGCTTCCACGCCGTGCGGATGAACACGAGGAAGGTGATCGCGAAGAGCACGATGATGCTGCGCGAGAGCGTGATGTACGGGACGTTCTCCGCCACGACCTCGGCGCCCGAGGCCATCTTCTTGTTGAGCAGGATCGGGATCGCGTCGGTCCAGCCCCACCAGCCCAGGATGAAGAGCAAGTAGAGCGGCGTCACGTACGTCATGATGAACTTGAAGACTCGCGGGATGCGAATGTCCGCGCCCATGTGCAGGCTCTCCCACGCCTTGTTCGGGCTGAAGAGCCACATGAAGACGATGACCTCCAACACGGCGACGATCACGAGGCCGAAGGTGCCGGCCCAGTAATCCCACTCATCGAGGAAGCCGTACTGGAGCCAGTGCACGTGCATGAGGCCGAAGACGAGGCAGACGAGGCCAAGGAGCCACGCCGTCTGCTCGCGCCGGAAGCCGAACTCCTCGCGGAAGAACGCCGTGACCGGCGTCAGCATCGACACCGAGCTCGTGATGCCGGCGAAGAAGAGGAGGCCGAACCAGGCGACTCCGAGCAGGTTCCCCAGCGGGATCTGCTGGAAGACGACCGGCATCGTCGCGAAGCCGAGGTCGAACGACCCGCCCTGCGCGATCGTCATCGCGCCGGCGACCCCGAAGAACACCACCGCCGCCGGGATCGCGATCGTGCCGCCGAGCACGACCTCGGCGGTCTCGTTCGTCGCGGCGGTCGCGATGCCGTTGAGCGCGATGTCGTCCTTCTTCGAGAGGTACGACGCGTACGCTTGGAGCGAACCCATGCCGACCGAGAGCGTGAAGAAGATCTGGCCGGCCGAGGCGAGCCAGACACCAGGTTCGTCGACGCGCGAGAAGTCGGGCTTGTAGATGAACTCGAGGCCCTGCGCCGCCGTCGCGCCGATGCCGGGCTGCGGCGGGAGCATGAGCACCACGATCGCGAGGACGATCGCGAGGAAGAAGAGGATCGGCATGCCGATCTTCGCGAGCTTCTCGATGCCCCCCGAGATGCCCTTCGACAGCACGAAGATGTTGATGCCGAGCGTGACGAGGAAGAAGCCGTACGGCGTGAACGGATGGTGATAGACCGGCGCGCCCTCGGCGGGAATCGCCTGGAACGAGCGGAGGTACTCGATCATCCCCGCCTGCGTCGTATGGCCGAAATAGTCCTTCGTCAGCGAGAACCATGCGAACGCGAGCGTCCAGCTCTCGATGTACGTGTAGTAGATCATCACGCACAGCGGCACGATGAGGCCGACGACGCCGAGGTACTTCGCCGCCGGGTGCTTCCAGATCGCGGCGAACATGCCGGGTAGGTGGCCCTTGCGATACCGCCCGCCGTTGCGCCCGACGCCCCACTCGATCCACATGAGCGGGATGCCGAGCAGGAGCAGCGCGATGAAGTACGTGATCATGAACGAACCGCCGCCGTTCGCCGCGGCCTGCCGCGGGAATCGGAGGAAGTTGCCGAGGCCGACGGCGTTGCCGGCCATGGCCAGGATCAGGCCGATCCGGGATCCCCAGGCTTCGTTCGAGGTGGAGGTGCCGCTGGAGGCCAAGTGCCCTCGCTGCGCTTCAGGAAAATGGGAAATGGTTGGAACGGGACCGGCGAAAGCTGTGTGCGCGCCGCATCCCAGTCCAGACCGCATGGTCCGCCAACCTTCCGATACGGCGGCGATGGGGGTACTGTTGGCCCGTTCCGGCCGCGCGACCCCCGCGCGGCATCGGTCCACCCGAACCCAAGTTCGATGACGCATCGACCCTTCGTCCGGGCCGCGCGCACGTTCGCGGCCCGCGTTCTCGCGATGCCGCCGCTCCTGGCGGCCACCGCCAGGTCACTCGCCGACCAAGAGACCCCGCCGGGCGTCATGGGCGGCATCGACCGTTTCATGGCGACCGCCAACAGCTGGGTCGGCGCGGTGCTGTTCTACGACGTCGCGTTCTGGAGCGACACGATCACGATCCCGTTCATCGTGATCTGGCTCGTCTTCGGCGCGACGTTCCTCACGTTCCGCATGGGTTTCATCAACCTGCGCGCGTTCCGGCATGCGATCGACGTCACGCGCGGGAAGTACAGCGATCCCTCCTCGCCAGGTGAGGTCTCGCACTTCCAGGCCCTCGCGACGGCGCTCTCGGCGACGGTCGGCCTCGGCAACATCGCCGGCGTCGCGATCGCGGTGAGCCTCGGCGGGCCCGGTGCGACGTTCTGGATGATCGTCGCCGGCCTCATCGGCATGACGGCGAAGTTCACCGAGTGCACGCTCGGCCAGATGTACCGCGAGCAGCGCCCCGACGGCTCGGTGCTCGGCGGCGGCATGCAATACCTGCGCAAGGGTCTCGCCGAACTCGGTCTCGCGCCGCTCGGCAAGGTGCTCGCCGTGCTCTTCGCGATCCTGTGCGTCGGCGGCTCGATCGCCGGCGGCAACGCGTTCCAGGTGAACCAGTCGCTGAACGCGGTGCAGCAGACCGTGCCGTTCTTCGCATCCGCGCCGTGGGCGTACGGTCTCCTGATGACCTTTCTCGCCGGCGTCGTGATCATCGGCGGGCTCCGCCGCATCGCGAAGGTCGCCGACAAGATCGTGCCGATCATGTGCGGCATCTACGTGGTGGGCGCGATCATCGTGATCATCACGAACGCGTCGCACGTCCCGGCGGCGTTCGCGAGCATCTTCCAGCAGGCGTTCTCGCCCGACGCGGCGTACGGCGGCTTCATCGGCGTGCTCGTGATCGGCTTCCAGCGCGCGGCGTTCTCCAACGAGGCCGGCGCCGGTTCGGCCGCGATCGCGCACTCGGCGGCGAAGACCGACTACCCGGTGCGCGAGGGCATCGTCGCGCTGCTCGAGCCGTTCATCGACACCGTCGTCGTCTGCACGATGACGGCGCTCGTCATCGTCGTCAGCGGCGCGTACGACAATCCGGCCTACGCGCAGATCATCGCCGACCGCCAGGGCGCGGCGCTCACCTCGCGCGCGTTCGGCGAGCACCTGAGCTGGTTCCCGTACGTGCTCTCGGCCGCCGTCTTCCTGTTCGCGTTCTCGACGATGATCTCGTGGTCGTACTACGGCGAGCGGTGCTGGGTCTGGATGTTCGGCGAGAAGTGGTCGCTTGCGTACAAGGGCCTCTTCCTCGCGTTCTCGTTCATCGGCGCGGTCACGACGTCGATCAACATGCTGAGCTTCGGCGACCTCATGATCCTCGGCATGGCGCTGCCGAACCTGATCGGCGTGCTCTTGTTGAGCGGGAAGGTGCGAAGGGCGCTGGACGAGTATTGGCGGAAGTTCAAGGGAGGGGAGTTCAAGACGTATCCCTAGCGTCGACTTTCGAGAACGGACCTCACCACAGGGTCACAGGGGGCACAGGGGATTCCCCTGTGCCCCCTGTGGTGAATGCAGTTCCCTCGAACTCAGGCCTTGGACCCACCCGGCACCTCGGTCACGCCCCCTGACACGATGAACGCCATCACATCCGAACTCACCGCCGGCAATCGCGTCACGCGCGATGACGGGACGACGACGAGCTGCCCCGCGAAGTTGTACGACTGCGGGAAGTAGACCGCGACGTCGTCCTTCAACCCGAGCTCGGCGAGCGATCCCTGCGTGATGAACCCGAACGCGCGCACGGCGCCGTCGGGGGTCATCGCGACGAGGACCGGCGCGTCGAACCGGCGCTTCTCGCCGACGAACGCGTTCAGCAGGTCCTTCGTCGACGAGTAGAGCAGCCGGACGAACGGCAGCCGGTCGAGTAGCTGCTCCATCATCTCGATGAACTGGCTCCAGAGGAACGTGGAGCCGAGGAAGCCGACGAGCGTGATCGCGGCGATCGTGACGACGAAGCCGGCACCGGGGATCGGCAATCCGAGCCAGCCGTCGATGCGCGTGAAGACGATCCAGCAGACGGCGATCGTGACGACGAGCGGCGTCGTGAGGACGAGGCCGCGCAGGAAGTACGAGAGCAGGCGCTTCATCGGCGTCGGCTTCGCGGCGGGACGGACGGGGCGGGGAGGCACGGCCTTGGGCAACGAGTCGGCTCCGGGATGCGTAGATTGGCGTCGATAAGTTAACCCCGAACCGGCCACCCCGATGCCCCACCGCGCCGCCGTTCACGCGCGCCGTGCCGTTGCGCGCCGCCTCGCCGTCCTTGCCCTGCCGCTCGCGCTCGCCCTGCCGGTCGCGACGCCGACGACGCTCGTCGCCCAAGGGGCGAAGAAGGTCCTCACGCAGGACACCTACGACCTCTGGCGCACGATCTCGCTGCCGACGCTCTCGGCCGATGGTGCCTGGGCGGTCTACACGCTGACGCCGACGCTCGGCGACGGGGAGCTCATCGCGCGCTCGACGAACGGGAGCACCGAGTATCGCGTCCCGCGCGGTTGGACGGGCCGGCCGCTCACGTCGGTCAACGGCCAGGCGTTCAACGCGGCGGCGGCGCGCATCACGGGCGACGGGAAGTACGTCGTCTTCCTCAAGTATCCTACGAAGGCGGCGATGGATTCGGCGCGCGCGCGTCGCGCGCGACCCGCGGACCAGCCGAAGAACAGTCTCGCGATTCTTTCGCTCGCCGATGGCCAGGTGACCGAGATCCCGCGCGTGCGCAGCTTCGACCTGCCGCGCGATGGCGGGAAGTATGTCGCGTATCAGGTCGACGCCGACACGTCGGCCGCGCCGCGCGGCGGTGCGAACGGGCGTGGGGCCGCCGGACGCGGGGAGGGCGCCGCCGCCGACTCGTCGCGCCCCGCCGCGCGCCGCAAGGACGCCGGCCAGCCGCTCATCATCCGCGAGCTCGCGACGGGGACCGAGCTGCGGCTCGAGGGCGTGACGAACTATGTGATCGACGACCAGGAGCGCTGGCTCGTGTACAGCCTCACCGGTCCCGATTCGGCTGGCGTCGATGGCATCTATGCGCGCGAGCTCGGGAGCGATCGCGTCACGCCGCTCAAGAAGGGGACCGGCAACTATCGCAGTCTGGCGCTCGACGAGGCCGGCACGCAGGTCGCGTTCGTCACCGACGCCGACCAGTGGACGGACTCGACGCCGCGCTTCTCGCTCTATCACTCGGTGCTGAGCCGCAACGGCCGCGCCGGTCCGCAGGGTGCGGCGCTCGCCGTCGCCGGCGACGCGGTCGGCGAGGGATGGCGCATCGCCGAGCGTGGGGGCGTGAGCTTCGTGCGCTCGGGAGCCGTCCTGCGGTTCAACACGCAGCCGGTGCCGCCGGACTCGATCCCCGCCGACTCGCTCGCCGACAAGGCGGTCGTCGATCTCTGGCACTGGCGAGACACGCGCCCACAGCCGATGCAGCGGCTCCAGGCGAACCAGGACCGCAACCGTGCCTACACGGCGGTCTACCATGTCGCGTCGCGGCGGTGGCGGCAGGTCGCGAATGACACGATGCGCAACGTGCAGCTCTCGGACGACGGGCGCACGGCCGTCATCGTGACGAACAGCGCCTACCAGCTCGATGCGATCTCGGGTGAGGGGGGCAACGACGTCTACGTGATGAACACGGTGACGGGCGACTTGCGGCAGGTCGCGACGCGTATCCGCGGGTCGGGCCAGCTCTCCCCCGACGCGAAGTACGTCGCGTGGTGGGAGGCGAAGAACTGGCAGGTGCACGACATCGCCGCGAACCGCACGCGCAACCTGACCGAGGCGATCCACAACTTCACGTTCGAGAACGAGGAGCACGACACGCCGTCGGAGCCGAATCCCTATGGGATCGGCGGTTGGACCGAGGGCGACGCGCGCGTGCTCGTGTACGATCGCTACGACATCTGGGAGATGGACCCATCGGGTCGTGTGGCGCCGCGCAACCTGACCGATGGCGAGGGTCGCAAGTCGAACATCACGTTCCGTCTCGTCGACCTCGATCCCGTGGAGCGGTACCACGACTCGTCGAAGCCGTTGGTGCTCCGCGCGTTCGACAACACGACGAAGTACGCCGGCTTCTATCGCGATCGCGTCGGCGCGTCGACGGTGCCGGAGCGCCTCATCATGGCGCCGAAGTCGTGGCCGGGCCTCCAGAAGGCGCGCAAGGCGGACCAGCTGCTCGTCGCGCGCGCCGACTACCGCGAGTATCCGGACCTGTGGACGGGCCCGTCGTTCGACCGGCTCACGAGGATCACGAACGCGATGCCCGAACAGTCGCAGTACCTCTGGGGCGACGTCGAGCTCGTGAAGTGGCTCAACACCGATGGCTACGAGCTCGAGGGCCTGCTGTACAAGCCCGAAGGCTTCGACCCGTCGAAGCAGTATCCGATGGTCGTGTACTTCTACGAGCAGCTCTCCGACGGTCTCTACAACTACACGCGGCCGGCGGGACGCAACATCGTCAACGCACCGGTCTACACGTCCCTCGGCTACCTGGTGTTCATGCCGAACATCCGGTATACGCCGGGCTATCCCGGCCCCAGCGCGGTGAAGGCGATCGTGCCGGGCGTGCAGTCGCTCATCGCGAAGGGCTTCGTGCACCCGAAGAAGGTCGGCATCGCCGGTCAGTCGTGGGGCGGCTATCAGTCGGCGTACATCATCACGCAGACGAACATGTTCGCGGCGGCGGTGCCGAACGCGACCGTCGTGAACATGACGTCGGCGTACGGCGGCATCCGGTGGGGCTCGGGCGTGGAACGCGCGATCGTGAACTACGAGCGCGGCCAGAGCCGCATCGGTGGGTCGCTCTGGGAGTACCCGGAGCGGTACATCGAGAACTCGCCGCTCTTCTATCTCGACCGCGTGACGACGCCGGTGTTGTTCATGGCGAACGACAACGACGGCGCGGTGCCGTGGTACCAGGGCATCGAGTTCTTTGTCGCGATGCGGCGCCTCGGGAAGGAGGCGTACATGGTCAACTACAACGGCGACGAGCACAACCCGCGGAAGTACGCGAACCAGAAGGACAT
>CAYSAR010000126.1:0-601 GCA_964428985.1 uncultured Gemmatimonadaceae bacterium
GGAGACGGTGAAGGAACGGGCGCCCGACGCGCCGCCGGAGAGCACGCGTCCCGACCCGACCCGCGAGATCCGCCTGCGCGGCCTGCACGCCGCGCGGGGGCTCAACTACTGGTCACGTCGCCCGGTGATCCGCATGGACCTCGCCGTCGGCGCGTTCGATGAGATCTCCTCCGCCGAGGTCCCGACCTGCCGCAAGGCGCTCACCGACGCGCTCCCGGGACTCATCGACCACCACTGCTCGATCGGCGCGCGCGGCGGATTCCTCCAGCGCCTGCGCGACGGGACGTACGCGCCGCACATCATCGAGCACGTCGCGCTCGAGCTCCAATCGATGATCGGGCACGAGGTCGGCTACGGCAAGACGCGCGGCGGCGAGGAGCCGGGCGAGTACACGCTCGTCTTCGAGCACCGGCATGAGCAGGTCGGGCTGCGCGCCGCGGCGATGGCGCTCGAGGTCGTGCAGCAGGCGTTCTCCGGCAAGGAGGTCCTCTCGCCGCTCGAGCCGGCGCTCGAGGAGTTGCGTGCGCTCGGCCGCACGCCCGACAGCGCGCCGCCCGTCGCGCGCGTGTTCTGCGGCGTGACGGGGGGGTCGCTGCGCGCC
>CAYSAR010000126.1:611-6987 GCA_964428985.1 uncultured Gemmatimonadaceae bacterium
CCGAGGTACAGGCGGCGATCGACAAGCTCCCGGTCGCGGAAGGCCAGGCGCGCGTCGTCGTCGACGTGGCCCCGGCGTACGTGCTGCGTGCCGGACTTCCCTACGCGCGCAGCGAGATGTGCGTCATCCTCGACACCGACCTGACCGACGTCGCCGACCGGTACCGCGAGCGCGCGAACGCGCGCAAGCTCCTCGCGACCCTCATCGACGGCACGCGGCGCGACGGCACCGTGATCGTGCCGGCGAAGGAATGGGAGCTCCAGGACTACGCGCGCGCGCAGGACTGCCCCGTCGCCGTCTTCGCGACCGACGACGACATCACGCGCAAGGACCGCCGCGACGCGATCGCGTACGCGCGCGTCGTCGACGGCGCGATCGTCGTGACCGTGCGCGGCGAGGAGCGCGCGCGCCGCACGCTCATCGCGAGGGGGGAGCGCGATGGCGACCCCGAGGGCCTCCCCGTCGCGCCGCAGGTCATCGCCGCGCTCGTGCGCGAGCTCGCCTGATGCCGCGCACGAGGACCCCGGCCGGCGCCGGCGGCCCGCTGATCCTCATCGGCGGCAACGCGACGGTGAACGGCCAGGCGCTCGCGGCGTTCTTCGAGGCCACGCGCGCGCAGCGCGGCGAGCAGGTCGTCGGCATCACCGCCGCGAGCCACAACCCGCAGGAGAGCGCGCACTTCTGGGCGAGCGCGTTCAAGAGCGTCGGCGTCGAGCGTGCGCAGTTCCCGCTGATCGACCGCAAGGACAAGGCGCGCGACGCGAGCGTCGCCGCGATGATCTACGAATCGCGCGGCGTCTTCCTCGGCGGTGGCGACCAGGTGAAGCTCGTCGCCGCGCTCGCCGGCACCGAGACCGAGAACGCGATCAAGCGGCTGCACATGCGCGGCGGCGTCGTCGCCGGCACGAGCGCCGGCGCGGCCGCGCAGTCGACGCTCACGATGGCCGGCGGCGAGGTCGACATCGAAGGGAACCTCGTCGAACAGTACCTCGGTCCAGGCATGGGACTACTCGGCTTCGACTGCATCGTCGACACGCACTTCTCGCAGCGGCGCCGCCTCCAGCGGCTCTTCCTCGTCATCGCGCGCAACACGCAGCTCTTCGGACTCGGCATCGACGAGGACACGGCGCTCGTCGTGCGGGGGCATCTCGGCGAGGTCGTGGGGTCCGGCGGCGTGACGTTCGTCGATGGGCGCGACACCGTGCGCTTCGACAACGCGGACGCGCTCGAGGCGGGGCGGCAGCTGACGCTCAGTCACTTGCGGGTCGGAATCGTGGGGACGAAGTACCACCTCGACCTGCTACATCGGGACCTGCATGAGCTGCGGGCCGAACCGGCGAGTCCGCATCAGGTCGTGCCGGTGTCGGAGGTTGCGGGTGCGAGACGAGGGGGGCTGCGGTGAGGACGAGCCGGAGCCTGCGACGAGCATGGTTCCAACGGCGAACGACGGGAACGCAAGACGCGCGCGATGCGTTCGGGGAGTGCACGGTCGTCCCTCTCAACCCCCGCGGCCATGATCTCCGCTCCGACCTCACCGGCAGGCAGGATCGAGTTCCGAGCGCGACCGGCTGGCGTCGCGTTCTTCGTCGATGCGAGCGGCTCGCGGTGGCAGGTCTATGATTGCGTGCTGCGCAACCATCACCTCGAGCGCGTCTACCTCGAGGCCGACATCGCGACGCATCGCGTCTTCGTCGGGCCGTCGGGGAAGCCCGAGGTCTACCGCCGGCGGCGGCGGGAGACGTTCGAGCTCTCCCCGGCCGCCTGCGCGCGGCAACTCGCCCTCGCGCATCGGATCACGGAGTCGATGGACTTCGATCCGAGCGAGCGGATCACGCACGTGCCGCAGGTGGACCAGAACTCCGAACAAGGCGAGCATCGGCGGCACTAGCCCTCGGGCGCGAGATTCGCACGGCGCACGATGACGGATGCCTGTCCGACGGCCGGCAACCCCATCACGGCCGTCGGGTCGCGCATCGAGAGACGCATCGCCTCCTCGTGCCGATGCTCCTCGCTCGCCTTCTCGGTCCACGCGACGGTCACTCTCCCCTTCGCGAGACCGACGACGGGGAACGTCGCCGCGACACCGGGCGCGCTGAGCACCTGCGCCGGTGCGAACGAGTCGCCCCCATCGCGCGAGACGCGCACCACGATGCGTGGCGGCTCGGCCCCGGCGCCCACGTCGTCCCACGCCGCAACGACATGCCCGCCTTCGATCGCGAGCTGCACATGGATCGGCCGCGCCGCGCCGAGCGCGCTGAGCGCCTGTGGCGTGCCGAACGTCTCGCCATCGTCCGCGCGTGCGTACCACACGCCGGAGCGTCCCTCCCTTCCCGTCCACCATGCGATGTGCACGCGGCCGAGCGAGTCGGCGAGCAGCGACGGTCCCGCATGCGGGCACGCCTCGAAGACCCAATCGTCGGCGTGCACGCGCTTCGCCTCGCCGAACGTCCGGCCGCCGTCGCGCGAACGGGCGACGACGATGTCACGGATGTTCCCCGGCATCACCGTTCGCCAAGCGACCCAGACCGAGCCATCGGGCCGCGACGCGATCGCCGTGCGGCAGCACGGGCACGATTCTCCCATGCTGAGGCGCGTGTTCGTCCCCCACGTCACGCCGCCGTCGCCGGAGCGCGCGAGGAACGCCGCCGACCGGCCCTCGCGCCCATCGAGCCACGCCGCGATCACGTCGCCGTTCGCCGCGGCGTGCAGGGCGTGGAAGTTGTGCGAGCCGAACACCAGCGTGTCGTCGGTGACGGTCACGGCGGATTCCCACGATTGGCCGCCGTCGCGCGAGCGCGTGTGCCGCAGCGCACTCACGGGAAAGCGTCGACCCGGCACGACCTTGCCGACGACGTAGAGCGCGTGCAGCGCACCATCGCTCGACCAGGCGAGCTTCGGCGGTGCCTCGCCGTGCGGTTGGATCGGCCCGAGCGGATCGCTGAGTTCGACTGGCGTGCCGCCATCGACGCGCACGAGGAGGCGACCATCCGTGCCGCCGCTGTCGGCGGTGACCCACGCGACCGCCTCGCGGCCATCGCCCGACACCGCGAACATCGGCGCGGCGCCGACACCGGTCGCCGCGCTCACGATCTCGGGCGCGCTGAACTCGACCGATCGGTCGGCGCAGCCGAACGCGGTCACGACGAGCGCGAGCATGAACCATCGGGAGGTGTTCATCGCCCGCCCTCCTTCACCCACTGCCATCGCAACCCGGCGAACACCATCCGCGGTGCGCCCGGCGTGAACTGGGCTCCCTGGAACTGATCGAACGCCGCCAACTCCGCATAACGCCGATCGCCGACGTTCGTCGCGCGGGCGAACAGCTCGACATCCGGCCGGACGAAGAGGTTCGCGTGCAGATGCACGATGCCGTGTCCGCCGTATGTCGCGACGTTCGCCGGATCCATCGCGTAGCCACCGGTGTGCGACCACTCGACCGCGACACGGCCGCCGCGCATCGCCGCCGGACTCCACGTCACGAGCAGGTTGCCGAGGTCGCGCGGCGCTTGTTCGACGAGGTTCCCCGAGTAGCGCACCGACGCCTGTGGCACCCAGTGCACGTACCGCTGCGACGACGTCGCATAGCTCGCGTCGACGCGCACCGACGGCGTGACGATCGCCGTGACGCCGGCCTCGACGCCGCGATGCCGCGTCTCTCCCGCGTTCGACGCCTCGCGCGTGTTCTGCGCCGTGACGAACGTCAGGATGTCGTCGCGCACCGTCATGTCGTACGCCGAGAGCTGGAAGCCGAGCCGCCCGCCGACGGTGCCGCGCACGCCGAGCTCGTAGCTATCGACCTTCACCGGGTCGAGGTCGACGGTGTTCGCGGCGGAGTTCTGCTGGAAGAGCTGCCCCTGCGACGGCGCGCGGAAGCCATGCCGCCATGACCCATACAGCGCGAACGTCGGCGTGAACTCGTAGACCGCGCCGAGCTTCGGGCTCAGGTGCGCGTACGACACGCGCGTGCTCGCCGGCCGACGGAACGGCCCGGTCGCGAGCGGCGCGAGCTTCGTCTCGTAGTCGTACGCGCTGAGGTCGAGCCGCAGTCCCGCGTCAAGGCGCAGCCGCTCCACCGGCGACGCCTCGACGTGCGCGTACGGCGAGATCGCCTCGTACGTCACGTCGTAGTCGTACTGGAGCTCGGCCGGCGTGTACGTGTCGTACCGGTTGTCGGCGCCCTGCGGCGCGACGACGATGCGCCGCGCTTGGAACGAGCCCGGACTGTGGTCGACGTCCGCCCCGGCCACGAAGCGCGTGCGCCACGGCGCGATGTCGCGCCGCACCTTCGCGAGCAGGCCGATCGACCTGTTCCGCGTGTCCCAGGTCTGCGGCGCGAAGGTCAGCTGCCACGACGGCAGCAGCGCCATGACGTTGTGCCGCACGAAGGGCGTGAGACTCACCAGCGTCGCATCCCGTTCCCGCTCGATCGCGACCGACGCCCGCAGCGCCTCGGCGTCCCGATACGCGATCGTCGCGCGGTTGAGATCGGGACGTTCGGCGAACTGCGTCGCGTTGAGGGACGGTACGTCCTGTTGTCGCACCGAGGTCCCCGCGACGACGGTGCGGAACGTCCAACCGCTCGCCGTGAACGCGTCCCAGCGGAGCGTCGCGCTCTCCCGCTCGAACGGCGCGTCGTCCTTCCAGTTGTCGCTGCGCGTCATGTTGAGGTCGGCGCGGAAGCCATGCGTGCCGCGCATGAATCCCGCCGAGACGAGCGCGCGCGAATGGCCGAATCCGCCGCCCTCGAGTGTCGTCTCGACCGTCGGGAACGCCGGCGCGGGTCGCGTCAGCACGTTCACGACGCCGCCGATCGCATCGCTCCCGTACAGCGCCGTTCCGGGACCCTTCATGACCTCCACGCCGCCGGCCTGGGGCAGGTTCACTTCGTACAGCGCGTTGTGATTGAAGAAGCCGGTCGGCCGTGTCGGGATGCCATCCTCGAGATAGAGGAACAGCGGCTTCGTCGAGATCGGCGTGCGCATCGCGAGCGAGTGTCCCTCGCCCGAGAGTTCGCTCACGTGCACGCCCGGCACGCGATTCAGCAGTCCCGACGGATGCGCCGCGCGCGTGCGCCGCACCTCGGCGCCGTCGAGCACGTCGATCGTGACCGTCGATTCCTGCCGGCGCTGCGCTTCGCGCGTGGCGCTCACGACCATCGGCGCGACGACGCGCGCGGTATCGGCGGTGCGTGTGCTGTCCTGCGCCTGGAGTGGTTCGACGAGTGCGGCGATGAACGAGGCGGCCGCGATGACGCGACGCGCCCACTGGGTGGTGCGATGCATGAGACGATCCTCCCGGATCGACGGAAATGACTTCCGATGTGGTGGCACGATCCGCGCGCCGGCGACGCACCGGCGCGCGCTCGCGGCGAGCGTGGGCTCAGCCGAGCGAGATCAACTCGATCGTGGGGAGGACCGGCGGGGCGGTCGCGAAGGGGAGTCGGAGGCCGGCGACGACGCGCTCGGTGATGCGGACCGGCGGGAAGGCGATCTCGCGCCGGATGCTCGCCGGCGCGAAGGTCGCGACGTCGGCGGTCGGGACCGGCGTCGGGACCACGCCGCAGCAATCGCCGAGGCAGGTGCAGGCATGCTCGCCTTCATCGGCGGGCATCGAGGCATGCGAGCCGTGGTGCCCGTGCTCCGCTGCCGCCGGCGCACTGGCGCCCCCATGCATCTCGCAGACGTGCATGGCCGCCGGCTCAGCGATCAAGATCGTGAGCCAACTGGCGAACAGGAGTGCGAGCGCCCGGCGGAGCATGCCAATCAATATAGGCGTCGACGACGGGTGCGGGTGCGGGGAACCGCTCAACGCCGTTTCTCGGATCCGCCGTGACGTCAGGTCGCGTCGTCTTCCCAGCGCTTGAGCTCGCGCTCGAACTCCGCGATGAATGCGCGCGACAGCGCGGCGTAGCGGCGTCGCACGTCCGCATGGATCAGGAGCGCTGTGCGACGCGCGTCAAGGCGCTTCGTGAGGACCTCTTCGTGCGCTGGGATCGCGACCGCGGCGAGATCCATCAGTGTCTCGACGATGCCCACGCATTCGCGCTGAAGCACCTGGAGGTGTTCGACCTGCTCGCGGAACAGCCCCGCTCGCCGAAGCCCGTAGATGGCGATCGAGGCGTGGCCGTACGGATCCTCCTTGCCGTCCTTCATCCGCGGCTTCACGACCGGCAGCACCGTCTCCGCCTCCCAGATATAGGCCGGTCGCTTCCAGTCGAACACATACGTGATGTGCCGACTCGGGTCGCGTTCGCACGGGTCGAGGAGCAACGGATCCTCACCAGTGAGAGGGTCCGTCTCACGGCGAGCCCTGCTTGAGCCGCGCACCGGGAACGCGTTCGCCTTTCCCGTCGAGACCTCCGACTCGCGCCGGCTAC
>CAYSAR010000127.1:0-6922 GCA_964428985.1 uncultured Gemmatimonadaceae bacterium
TATGACTCGGCGGGCATCGCGGTGCACAACTGCGCGAGCATCCAGGTGCGCAAGCAGGCCGGCCGGCTCCAAGGGCTGCGCGACCTGCTGCGCCAAGAGCCGGCGGCGGGCACCTGCGGCATCGGCCACACGCGATGGGCGACGCATGGCGTCCCCACCGCGCTAAACGCCCACCCGCACACCGGCTGCCGCAACCAGGTGGCGGTCGTGCACAATGGCATCATCGAGAACGCCGGCGAGCTGCGCGCGCGGCTCGAGGCGGAGGGCCACACCTTCCGCACCGACACCGACAGCGAGGTCCTCGCGCACCTCATTGAGGCCTCCCCGGGCGAGACGCTCGAGGAGCGCACGATGAACGCGCTCGCGCAGGTCACCGGCGCCTACGGCATCGCCGTGCTCGGGAGCGGCGAGAACCGCAAGATCGTCGCGGCGCGCAAGGGGACGCCGCTGCTCATCGGTCTTGGCCAGGGCGAGATCTTCGTCGCCTCCGACGCGACCGCCGTGCGCAGCTTCACGCGCTCGGTCATCCACCTCGGCGACGGCGACCTCGCGACGGTCACCGACACCGGCTACCGCATCACCGACCCGAAGGGCATCGAGTGCGTGCGCCCGCCGGTGACGGTGAACTGGAGCTCGCGCACCGCCGACCGCGGCATCCACCCGCACTACATGCGGAAGGAGATCGCCGAGCAGCCCGAGACGATCCGCGACGCGATGCACGACCGGCTCAACCGCGAGGATGGCACCGCGCACCTCGACACGCTCGGCCTCTCGCCCGAAGAGATCGCCGAGATCCGGCGCGTCGTCATCGTCGCCTGCGGCAGCTCCTGGCACGCCGGCCTCGTCGGACGGCACTACATCGAGGAGATGGCGGGGATCCCCGTCGAGGTCGAGTACGCCTCCGAGTTCCGCTACCGCCACTCGCCGCCGGTGCCGGGCACGATCACCGTTGCGATCTCCCAGTCCGGCGAGACCGCCGACACGCTCGAGGCGATGCGCGAGGCGCGCAAGAACGGCTCGCGGCTGCTCGGCATCGTCAACGCCGAGCAGAGCACGATCGCGCGCGAGTCCGACGGCGGCATCATGCTGAACGCCGGCCCCGAGATCGGCGTCGCGAGCACGAAGGCGTTCACGTCGCAGCTCGTCGCGCTCATGCTGCTGGCGCTCCATCTCGGCCGGCACCGCGGGCTTCCGCGCGTCGTCGGGCGCTCGGTCGTCGAGCAGCTCCTTTCCCTCCCCGCGCTCGTCACGCGCGTGCTCGAGGTCGACGCCGAGGTCCGCCGGATCGCGCAGGTCTACGCGCCGTCGCAGCACGCGCTCTATCTCGGCCGCGGCCAGCACTTCCCGGTCGCGCTCGAGGGCGCGCTCAAGCTCAAGGAGATCAGCTACATCCACGCCGAGGGATATCCCGCGGCCGAGATGAAGCATGGGCCGATCGCGCTGATCGACCACAACATGCCGGTCGTCTTCATCGCGCCGCGCGACGAGGGCTACACGAAGGTCATGTCGAACATGAAGGAAGTGAACGCGCGCGGCGGACGCATCATCGCGCTCACGACCGAGGGGAACAGCGACCTGCGCGGGCTCGCCGCGCACGAGTTGCACGTGCCCGACTGCGCGCCGCTGCTGATGCCGGTCGTCGCCTCGGTACCCCTCCAGCTCCTCGCCTATCACATAGCGGTACTCCGCGGATGCGACGTGGACCAGCCGCGCAGTCTCGCCAAGAGCGTGACGGTGGAATGATGAACGCGAACCGCTTCTCCCCATGGGCCCTCGTGCCCCTGCTGCTCGTCGTGACGGGCTGCTCCCTCTTCCGCGGCAAGCCGCAGACCCAGTCGATCGCCGAGCAGCGGGCCGAGCTGCAGGCGGCCGACCAGCGCCGCGCGACGCTCGGCTCGTCCCCGCTCCGCATCGGCGACCGCATCGTCCTCGAGGTCGATGGCGAGGAGACGCTGACCGACACCTTCACCGTGAAGACCGGGCTCGCGATCGACCTGCCCGTCATCGGCGAGGTGAAGCTCGCTGGCGTCACGCGCGACAAGGTCGAGGAGCGCCTGACGGAGGAGATCGGCAAGTACATCAAGCAGCCGCTCGTGACGGCGCACACGTTGATCCGCGTCGCGGTGCTCGGCGAGGTCGAGCGCGCGGGCTACTTCGCGCTGCCCTCCGATGCGCTGCTCGCGGACGCGCTCAACGAGGCCGGCGGACCGTCGACCGACGCCGACATGGCGAAGATCCAGATCATGCGCGGCGGGAAGGTCGTGCAGCAAGGCACGCCGCTGCGGCGCGCGATCGCGTCGGGTCGCACGATCGACGAGGTCGGCATGGAGGCCGGCGACGAGCTCATCATCCCGCGCCGTCCCGACGCCGAGCGCACGGCGCGCATCCTGAGCCTGGTCGTCGCGATCCCGCTGACGATCATGGCGCTCGGACGGATGTGATCGCGTGCGGATCCTCTCCGTCGTCGGCACGCGGCCGAACCTCATGAAGCTCGCGCCGGTCGCGCGCGAGCTCGAGGCGCGCCCGGGCGTCGAACACGTCATCGTCCACACCGGCCAGCACTATGACGAGTCGATGTCGGACACCTTCTTCGACGATCTCGAGATCCCGTCGCCGCAGTACGCGCTCGGCGTCGGGTCGGGGACGCACTCCGAGGTCACCGCCGCCGTCATGCAGCGGCTCGAGCCGGTGCTCGCGCATGAACGCCCCGACCTCGTGCTCGTCTACGGCGACGTGAACTCGACGCTCGCCGCCGCGCTCGTCGCGGCGCAGCGCGGGCATCGCGTCGCGCACGTCGAGGCCGGCCTCCGCAGCCACGACCGCACGATGCCCGAGGAGCTCAATCGCATCCTCACCGACCATGCGTGCGACCTGCTCTTCGCGCCCTCGGCCGACGCGGTCGAGAACCTGAGGCGCGAGGGCCTCGAGGGCGAACGCGTGCAGTTCGTCGGCAACGTCATGATCGACACGCTGCTGCGCCTGCTCCCGCGCGCGCGCGACGGCAAGCGCCGCCTCGCCGATCCGGGCGTCCCGTACGTCGTCACGACGCTGCACCGCCCGAGCAATGTCGATGACCCTGACCGCCTCAACGACCTCGTGAAGTCACTCGAGGCGCTGAGCCGCGAGGCGACGGTGCTGTTCTCGATGCACCCCCGCACGAGACGGCGGCTGGAGGAGGCCCGCATCAAGCCCAACGGCGGCGGTGACCTGCGCGTGCTCGAGCCGCTCGGCTACCTCGACATGCTCGGCCTCGTCGCGTCGGCGAGTCTCGTCATCACCGACTCCGGCGGGCTTCAGGAAGAGACCTCGTTCCTTGGCGTCCCCTGCCTCACCGTGCGCCCGAACACCGAGCGTCCCGTCACGATCGAGCGCGGCACGAATCGGCTCGTGCCCTCCGCCGGCGACGAGCTGCTCGGCACGGCGCGCGAGGCGCTGCACCGGAAGGGCCCGCGCATGCGGCCCGTGATCGAGCGGTGGGATGGACAGGCGGCCGTCCGCCTCGCCGACGTCGTCTGCGACGGCGCCCGCTTCTGACCCCATCTGCCGTGATCGACGCCGTGCACCCTCCACCCAGCAATGACCGAGGCAGCGCGCCCCGGACGCAGCGCGTCCTCGGCGTGCTCGCCGACGGCGTCGCCGATCGGCTGGGCGTGCTGCGGAAGGTCGAGACCTGGGCGTTGGACGCCGGCCTGCACGCCGACAGCGTGAGCGGGTCGGCGCGCGCGCGCGCGAAGGTGACCGAAGGAGCGTGGGACCTCGTCTTCGTCATGCTCGGCGAGCGACCGGTCACCGAGCTCGCGAACACGCTCGAGGCCGTGCACGCCGGCGCCGGCAAGCCGCGCGTCATCGCGCTCACCGAGCGGCCGTCGATGGAGACCGTGATCCACGCCGAGAGTCTCGGCGTCGATGACGTGCTCACGTTGCCGCTCAAGCGCGAGGAGGTCATGCGCCTCTTCCGCCGCAAGTCGCAGCCGGGCGAGGACTCCGTGGTCCCGCTCCCGCCGGTCAACACCGACGCCTCGGGGAAGTTCGCGCTCGTCGGCGAGCATCCCTCGATGCTCGAGATCTATCGCGTGATGGCGCGCGTCGCGCCGACGAGCGCGACGGTGCTGATCGTCGGCGAACCGGGCACCGGACGCGAGATGGTCGCGCGTTGCCTGCACACGCACAGCCCGGTCGCCCAAGGGCCCTGGGTGCCGGTGAACTGCAAGGCGATTCCCGAGGACCAGCTCGAAGCCGAGCTGTTCGGCACCGAGCGCGCGAACGGCGGCGGGGCGAACGGCGGCCGCCGCATCGGGCGATTCGAGCAGGCGAACGGCGGGACGATCTTCCTCGACGACATCGCCGAGCTCTCCCCGGGGATGCAGGCGCGACTGCTGCGCGCCGTGCAGGAGAAGGAGATCGAGCGCGTCGGGGGCACCGAGACGATCAAGGTCGATGTCCGCGTCATCGCGAGCACGGATGTCGACCTCCGCAAGGCGATCGCCGACGGGACGTTCCGCGGCGATCTCTACTATCGACTTGCGATCGTGACGCTCCGTCTCCCGCGCCTCGCCGATCGCGGCGGCGATCTCCTCCTGCTCGTCGCGCACTTCGCGAAGCAGCTCGCGCGACTGGGATCGAGCGAGCGTCCGCTCACCGGCATCAGCGCGCGTGCGCTCGAGGCGCTCCACGGGCACAAGTGGGCCGGCAATGTCCGCGAGCTCCGCAATGTCGTCGAGCATGCGGTGATCATCTCCCGCGATCGCGTCATCCGATTGGAGGATCTGCCGGAGGAGATCCAGGCCGAGGCGCGGACCAATCCGCGGACCTCGGCGCCGCTACCGTCGCTCGCCGAGGTCGAGGCGCAGCATATCGCGGAAGTGCTCGAGCATACCGGGGGAGTGATCCATACGGCGGCGGAGATACTCGGGATCCATCGGAATACGTTGGCGAGGAAGGTGAAGGAGTATCACCTCTAGCTCGTCGCACCGCTGGCGATGAGGGATGCGAGAAGCCACCGCCCGGTACGGAGTCCGCGGTGGGGGCTGGGATGCCGAGTACGGGAAGACGATGCCGGGAGAGGGAAACCGATGCTGGATGCTCGGATAGGGTCCTACCCCTCCCAAGCCAACCCGGATGCGAGATACCCCACCGATCCCAGATCCCGCGGCGCATCGAACCGCGACAAGCAGTACCGATCCTCCACGCTGCACGTCCGCGGATCCACATACCGTCGCCGGAACGCGACCGCGCCGCTCATCCCCGCTTCCCGGACGATATTGACCTCCCTCGGCCCGAACGAATCCATCGATCCGTTCGGATAGCAGAACACCGGCGCCGGGTCGGCGCATTCGCGGCGCACGTCCTCCCACGATCGCACGATCTCGTTCCGCGATTTCTCGGCGTTCACGCGGCTGAGCACGGGATGCGTCAGCGTATGCGGTCCGAAGTCGATGCCCTGTCGCTCGAGCGCTCGCACGTCGTTCCAAGTGAGCGGCGCGTACACGTCCGGCGGCGTCGCCCCGAGTTCGACGTCGAGCAGGGTCCCGATCTGCCGGACCACGCGCATGCGTTCGTCGTCGGGCACCCACTTGAGCGCCTCGATGAACGCGTTCGCGTTCGCGCGCCGTTCGGCGGGGGTGCCGAGGAGGTAGGAGAACGCGCGGCCGTCGCAGGCGATCGATACCGCCTTGAGCGGCGACTTGAGGAACGCATCCATCACGCGGTCCCACCAGCACCACTCGCGACCGCCGACGAACTCGGTCACGAGGAAGACCGTCGGCGCGCAGTCGAAGCCGAGGAAGATCGGCGCGGCGAGCTGCGCGAAGTCCTGATAGCCGTCATCGACCGTGAACACCGCCGTCGGCCGCGCGAGGTCGGTGCGCGTCTCGACGCGTGCCGCGAGGTCGCGCAGCCGCATGAACTCGACGCCCTGCCGCCGCAGTTGGGCGAGCATCCGCCGCAGCATCGAGACATCGGTCCCGACCTCGGTGTCGCCACCGTCGGTGAACCGATGCAGCATGAAGATCGTCGCCTTGCGCACGCCACAGAGCCGCGCGAAGGTCATCGCCGGTCGGGTGGCGAACGAGGCGTGCGCGACGCCGCGCGCCGCACGAAAGACCGCCCGCGCGAAGCGCTCGCCGATCATGGGAGTCGGGTACATGTCATCGGCGAATGAAAGGCAAGCGGCGTGCCCTTCTCGCGTTTCGGGGCCCTCTGCGGTAATCTTGCGACGTGCTCCCGCGCACCCATCGTCCGTGGCTCGCGATGTCGCTCCTCGTCGTCGCCTGTGGCCCGCTCGCGCCGTCGAGCGAGACGGCGCCGCTCCTCGGCTCGGCGATGGTCGGCAAGCGCGCGGAAGGCGATCGCGGCATGGTCTCGGCATCGCAGCCCGACGCGGCCGCGGCCGGCGCCGCGATCCTGCGGCGCGGGGGCAACGCGATGGACGCGGCGGTCGCGACCGCCTTCGCGCTCGCCGTGACCGACATCTCGCAGACCGGCCTCGGCGGCGGCGGTGCCCTCATCTGGTATGACGCGTCCGCGCGACGCGCCGCTCACCTCTCGTTCTACGCCCGGGCCGGTGAGGATCCTCGGTGGGCTGCGGACGACTCGGGCCTCACGCCGGAAGTCCGCGCCGCACGCGGCGCCGCGACGCCCGGATTCGTGGCCGGCCTCCTCGAAGCCCACGAGCGGTATGGACGCCTCTCGCGCGCCGAGGTCATCGCTCCCGCCATCGCGCTCGCGCGCGATGGCTTCGTCGTCACCCCGCTCCTCTCGCGCACGATCGCGAGCGCTCGGGCGCGGCTCGAGCGCGACTCCGCCGCCGTGCGACTGCTGATGCCGCGGGGCGAGCCGCTGCGCGCCGGCGAACGGCTCGTGCAGCCCACGCTCGCCGCGACCCTCGAGGCCATCGCGCGCGACGGGCGCCGCGCGTTCTACC